>JAERMN010000378.1 GCA_016844625.1 Deltaproteobacteria bacterium | reverse complement strand
TCGCCGACCGCTGCAATCTTGAGATCGAGTTTGGCAAGTATCACTTTCCGACGTTCACGCCGCCCAAAGAGATCAGCCTCGACGATTATCTCGACGAGCTGGCCTATGCAGGCTTAAACGAGCGGCTCGAAGGCGTCACCGACCCAGAGGTTCGAAAATCATATCTGGAGCGGTTGGAATATGAACTCCGCGTGATCAAGGACATGCAGTTTCCCGGCTACTTTCTGGTCGTCGCCGATTTCATCAATTACGCCAAGCGCAACGGTGTCCCGGTCGGGCCGGGGCGCGGCTCTTCGGCCGGCAGCTTGGTGGCTTACGCGCTGCGCATCACCGATCTCGATCCGATCCGCCATGTTTTGCTGTTCGAGCGTTTTTTAAATCCCGAGCGTAAATCGATGCCCGATATCGACGTCGATTTTTGCATTCGTGGACGCGCTCAGGTGATTCAATATGTGAAAGACAAATACGGCGCCGATCGCGTGGCGCAGATCGCGACGTTCGGAACGCTCAAGGCAAAGGCGGCGATTAAGGACGTCTTCGCTGACCGAAGCGATGAAGATGGAGCCGCGCCTGCCCGAGCTGATCAAGAGCGATCCGCGCGTGAAAACCTTGATGGATCATGCTCTACGTTTGGAGGGTCTGGTGCGCCACGCTTCGACGCACGCGGCCGGCGTGGTGCTGTCCAATCTGCCGCTGGTCGACCATTGCCCGCTGTTCGTCGATAAAGAGGGCGGCATCGTCACCCAGTATGAAATGAGCTGGGTCGAAAAAATCGGTCTGGTCAAGTTCGACTTTCTCGGACTCAAGACGCTGACCTTGCTGCATGATTGCTTAAAGCTCATCGAGGGCACCCGCGGCGATCAGATCGATCTCAATAATTTGCCTCTGGACGACAAGAAAACTTACCGGACGCTTTGCAACGGCAATACCACGGGTGTGTTCCAACTGGAAAGCACCGGCATCCGCGACATGACGGTGCGTATTCGGCCCAACTGCTTCGAGGACTTGGTGGCGATTCTGGCGCTCTATCGGCCCGGCCCGCTCGACAGCGGCATGACCGAGGATTACATCAAGCGCAAGAGTGGCAAAGAAAAGATCAAGTACCTGCACCCGCTCCTCGAAGGGATTCTCAAGGACACTTACGGCGTCATCGTTTACCAAGAGCAGGTGATGCAGACGGCGCAGATTCTCGCCGGCTATACCATGGGCGATGCCGATATCTTGCGCCGCGCCATGGGTAAAAAAGATCCCGAGGAGATGGCGGCCCAGCGTTCGCGTTTCGTTGACGGCGCCAAGGCAAAAAAGATCGACAACAAACGCGCCACGGAAATTTTTGATCAGATGGAGACCTTCGCGCGTTACGGTTTTAACAAGTCTCACTCAGCGGCCTACGCATTAGTTTCCTATCAGACGGCGTATCTCAAGACCCATTATCCGGTCGAGTTCATGGCGGCGCTGATGACCTCTGAAATGGGCGATACCGATAAGGTGATTAAAAATATCGCCGAGTGCCGCGAGAAGGGCATTGTTGTCCTGGCGCCGGATGTCAACGAGAGTCTATCGGATTTTACGCCGGTGGGCGACAAGATTCGATTCGGTTTAGCCGGCGTGAAAAACGTCGGCGAGAAAGCGGTCGAAGTCATTCTCAAAAGCCGGGCCGCCGACGAACCGTTCGAGTCGCTCTTCGAATTTTGCCGGCGCGTCGATATGACGGCGGTAAACCGCAGGGTGATCGAGAGTTTGATCAAGAGCGGCGCTTTCGATTCGACCCAAGCTTCGCGGGCGCGCATGGTGGGAGCCTTGGACGACGCGATGAAAGCCGGCCAAGCGCACCAGCGCGATCAAGCGAGCAACCAGATCGATATTTTCGCCATGCTCGGCACGCCGAGCAAAGGCGGCAAAAAACCGGGCGATGCCTATCCCCAGGTGGCCGAATGGTCGTCGCAGGAATCGCTCGCCTTCGAAAAAGAAGCGCTGGGTTTTTACATCAGCGGCCATCCGCTCGATAAATACGACCGCGCGCTCAAGCGTATCACCAACGGAACGATCGCCGCGTTGAAAGAAAAAGCGCTGTCGGGCGAAGTGCGGCTCGGCGGTGTGGTCTCGGCGTTGCGCCTGCGCAACACCAAGAAAGGCGACCGCTACGGCAACTTCAATCTCGAAGACAAGAGCGGTTTTATCGAGGTGCTCGCCTGGCCGGAAACCTATAAAAAATGCGCCGAACTGCTCGGCGCCGACGATCCGATCTACGTCAAGGGCAAGCTCGAAGTAGGTGAAGACCGCATGCAGGTGATCGCCAACGAAATTACCGCGTTGGCTGAAGCCGTAACAAATCAGAAAAATAATCTCGCCCATGGCGGCGGCAATGCTAACGGCAACGGCGAAAAGGTTCACCTCTACGTGCGCGAAAGCGAAGTGTCGGCCGGCGAGCTCACCCGGCTGCGCGACACCTTGCTCGATTATCCCGGTCCGGCGACGGTGTTTCTCCATATGCTGGCCAGCGCCAACGGCGAAACCGTCATCGAGCTCCCCGACCAAGTGCGCATCGCGTCATCGCCGGAGCTCGAAGATACGGTTGAAAAACTTTTCGGCTCCCGGGTTAGCTTCCAAGCGCTAAACTCTTGAAGCAGCTTATCTCCACAGAGCATCCCAAAGAGAAGGCCCTGTTGGTCGGCGTCGATCTGCCGTCGCGCGACCATCGCGTTCCACTCGAATATAGCCTCGAGGAGCTTGATCGTTTGGCCAGGACCGCCGGCGCCACCGTGGTCGGCAAGTGCTCGCAGCAGGTTAAAAGTGTCACGCCGGCGACCCTGATCGGCCGCGGCAAAGTCGATGAAATTCAGGCGGGCATCAAAGAGCTCCACGCCGACCTGGTGATCGTCGATGAAGACTTAACCCCGGCGCAGCAGCGCAATTTAGAGAACGCTTTTAAAGTTCGCGTCGTCGACCGCAGCCAACTGATTCTCGATATTTTTGCCCAACGGGCGCGCAGCAACGAAGGCAAGCTGCAAGTGGAGTTGGCCCAGCTTGAATATCTGCTACCCCGCCTGACGCGCCAGTGGACCCATTTATCGCGCCTCGGCGGCGGCATCGGCACGCGCGGTCCCGGTGAGACCCAGCTCGAAGTCGACCGGCGGCGCCTGCGCGAGCGCATCGGTCATCTTAAGCGCCGGCTTGAAACCGTCGAGCGCACGCGCAGCCTGCAACGAAAAGAGCGCAGCGAAGTGCCCTTCGCCACGGTGGCGTTGGTCGGCTACACCAATGCGGGGAAGTCGACGCTGATGAACACGCTCACCCGCGCTGGCGTGTTCGTTGAGGACAAGCTTTTCGCGACCCTCGATCCAACCACGCGCGCCTTGCGCTTGCCCAACGGCGACAAAGTGATGATCGTCGACACCGTCGGCTTCATCAACAAAATTCCCCATTCTCTCATCGAAGCGTTTAAGAGCACGCTGGAAGAGGTGAGCCGCGCCGATTTATTGCTCCATTTGGTCGACATGGCCAATCCGCTCTACCAAGAGCAGATTCAGATCATCGAAAAAGTTCTGGTCGAGATCGGCGCCGGCGAGATTCCGACGTTGCTCGTGCCGAACAAGATCGACGTCGTTGCCCCCGTGCCGATGGGGGAGCTTAAAAATGGCAATGTCGCCGAGGTCTGTCCGATCTCGGCGTTGACTGGAAACGGCGTCGATGAACTTCTGGCGACCATCGGCGCTCTGCTTGACCGGGAGAAAGAGCCCTTTGACGTGTGCTTTACGCCGGCCCAGGGCGCTCTCGTGGCGCTCCTCCGCGAGCGCGGCCGGATCGTCAGCGAAGACTATGACGGCGAGCGAGTCCATGTCAGGGCATTAGTCACGCCCAAGTTGGCCGGGCAAATGCGCAAACTGATGCGCGACAACGGTGTAAAGACGCGACCGTTCGCATAAATCAGCGTGGTCACTAGGAAATGATCGATGCTGAATTTGCCAAACACGCTCACGCTGCTGCGGATACTGACGATCCCGATCTTTCTCGAATTTCTCGCCTATCATCACTATTTCGAAGCGCTGGTGGTGTTTGCCATCGGCGGCCTCACCGATTTTCTCGATGGCCTCACCGCGCGCTGGATGAATCAACAGACCGCGCTTGGCGCTTACTTAGACCCGGCCGCGGATAAACTTTTGGTCATCGTTTCTTTCATCATGCTCGGCTCGATTGGCGGCATTCCGACCTGGCTCGCGGTCGTGGTGGTGGCGCGCGATATTCTGATCGTTGTCGGTTACGCCATTATCTATGTCTTGGTCGAGGAGCGGTTGCAGGTGAAGGCGAGTTGGATCGGCAAATGGAGCACGACGTTCCAATTGCTAACCCTTGCCGTGGCCCTGGTGATACTGCACGATGCGAACCTATTAAGTCCGCAAGTATTGAGCTGGTTTGTCGCGCTTACCGCCGTGGCCACCGTGGCATCGGGTTGTCAATATCTTTATCGCGGCCTGGTATGGCTGCAACGCCGTGCCCCCTCAATCACCCCACCAGGTTGACACTACCACGAAAAATTGGTAGTCAATTCGATCTCTTGCAATGATTAAGTCGTTAACAAATTGCCCCTGCCAATGGGTTGAACACACCGGTCAAAGCAGATGGATTCGCAGATCGTAAAAGTGGCCCTTTGTGGCCCGCGCGCGCAGGTCTTCCAGGCACGTAGCTCAGTGGGAGAGCGCTTCCTTGACACGGAAGAGGTCGGCAGTTCAATCCTGCCCGTGCCTACCATTTCTTAATCAGCCGGTAT
>JAERMN010000377.1 GCA_016844625.1 Deltaproteobacteria bacterium | reverse complement strand
ACGGAGAGATGGCCGAGTGGTCTAAGGCGCACGCCTGCTAAGCGTGTGTACGGTTAATTCCGTACCGAGGGTTCAAATCCCTCTCTCTCCGCCATTTTGCCTAAAGGCATTTCAAATTACAGATTGCAAATTACAGATTATCTGAAATCTGAGATTTGCGATTTGGCATCTAACAAGCGCCCGTAGCTCAATTGGACAGAGCACCAGACTACGAATCTGGGGGTTGGGGGTTCAAATCCCTCCGGGCGCGCCATTCGAACTGGTAACGTACCACGACGCTGATCTTTAACGAACAAACGCCAACCGTTGTTAAGCAATGAAGCTATTTTTCGTTGACCACGCTGCTTGCAGCGTGAAACCGTTTAACTGGGGATTCCAAAGGGGGCGAGCATCCCCTTTACGATATTTTAACAGCGGCGGGGTTAAAACCCTGCCCGCGAAGTGGCTTCGTTTTTTGCAACGATCACCGTTGTTAATTTTGTGCGTGTGGTTCGCTGGTTGTGCTTCGGTTGATTCAGAAAGGCCGATCTCCAGCCCTTTCCCTGGCCGGTTGAAATCGCCGCCGGGATTCTTTGAGAGACTCGGCGAATCTTTCACCGAGCGCGAATGCAACGTGGGTCGGTTTACCTGCCCCTATGGGTTAGGTCCAGCTGGTGAGCCTTGCGAATGCGATGATCCTCGCGGTATCGTCCATAAGGGGCGGACGATCAAATAATCGCCGAATTGGACATCACAGTTCGTCCACATCGATCGCAAACGTACACCTGCCAAAAGATTCTCGTTCCGGCATCTTGCGCTCTTCGGCAACATTTCAGTAAAAAGCAGCCCTATTTGTAATGATTCGACAACCGCTAGGCTCGGTTAATTTGCCCCCGTTTTGGGAATTCCTAGGGCATGGTTGTTGCTCTATTTAGTTTTGGGATGGTGTCCTAACATGGTCCTAGACCGGGCTAAGACGATCCTGATTGTCGAGAAGCAGCCCAATTATACCCAGCTCTTGGTCAAGCAGATTCTGTTCGCGGGTATGACGCCTTTGGTCGCGGTGACGGGCGAGGGTGGGCTCCGAAAGGCGATTGAGTATCATCCTGATTTGATACTGCTCGAGCTCGACCTAACGGATATGGAGGGGTTGCGACTCGTTTCTCTGCTCAAAGAGCGGCCCGTCATCAACAAGATTCCGATCGTCGCCATGAGCATTTTCCCCCATTTGAAAAACGCTGCCTTGTCTGGCGGATGTGATGAATTTCTTACCAAGCCAGTCAGGATGCTCGCCCTGCTAGCTTACATTCGACGATTGCTCCAACCGCCAAAGATCGACCCAACGGCGCGCAAGCTCGGTTAAGCGAACTTAATCATTTGTCCGCACCGCCGCCGAGACTACGATTGCTTGCTTCAAGCTAGTGATTCGGGTTAGCCATCATCTTCGCCTCGCTGCACGCTGGTCAGGCTCTTAATGTTTTGCTGTGAGGGAATTTTCTTGCCGCTGGTTCGACGGCGGCGTTTCGGCTGGACGACTGCACGGCTCCCGTTAGACAAACCGCGTATTCAAACACTCTGATCCTGACACCGGACACGGCTTGGGCATCGATCGATTGGGTGAGGCGCTGCTCGATGACTTTGATGTCTGGTAGCTGGTCAGCTGTTGGCGGCGTGTCACGCGCCCTATTTGACCGCGACGTGGCCAAACGCTTTTGCTTGCGCAGAGGTATAGCATCGCTAATAAGGGACTTGCCGCGACGGCAGGAAAGCGCTACTAAGTCGGTAAAGCGTGCTCGCGGTAAAGGTAGATTTTACGTAAAACCCGCCTCTTGAAGCGGGAACAAAATGATGGAGTTTCCAAAGGGGCGAGCATCCTCTTTGCGATATTTTAATTGGCGGCGGGGTTAAACCCCCAGCCGCGAAGTGGCTTCGTTTAATTAACTTTCAGGCGAGACGCATAGAGAATCGGTAGATCCCAAAAGGAGGGAGTTCGCATGTCAATCGTAACTATCTCCCACGCCGCATACAGCGGCGGAGGCGCGATTGCTGACATGGTTGCTAAGCGTATGGACTATCGTTCCGTTGATCGCGAGGTTTTGATCGAAGCGAGTCGACGTTACGGTATTCCGGAGGCCAAGTACACCGAGGTGCTTGAAGCTGAGGGGCATTGGTGGGAGCGCTGGCGTGAAAGTCTCAGGCTCTATCGAATCACGCTTCAGGCTGCGATGTGTGAAGTCGCTCAGGGCGGCAAGCTCGTTTACTATGGGCGGGCTGGCCAAAAGCTGCTGCCAGGCATTCGCCATGTTGTGCGCGTATTGATCATCGCGCCGCTGGATTACCGAGCCGAACAGGTGCGCGCGCAGCAGGGGCTCGACGGTGAAAACGCGCGGCACTTCCTGCGTGAATTGGACCGGGTGCGGAGCCGGCGTTTCCGCGCAGTGTTTAACGATGACTGGCAAGATCCGGTGGACTACGACCTCGTGCTCAATAGCGCGCGCTTCACGGCCGGGAGCGCAGCGTCGACGATCGTCGAGGCAATCAAACGCGACGAATTCCAACCCAACGCCGATTCGCTCAAGGGCTTTCAGGATCTGACCACCGTAGCCCGCGTCCAAGCTGCACTGATCACTTCGCCCAAGACTCGTAACGTCGTGCTGACCGTGCGGAGCGACGGTGGCCGGGTCAACATCTCCGGTGTGCTGGCGGACACGGAACTGGAAAATGAAATCGTCCGGATCGCTAAAGGCGTTACTGGAGTGACTGAGATCGTGACGGATATCGAGCCGCCGCCAATTGAATATCTCCATCCCTAAGCAGGCCGTCGGTATTCGCCCCGCACTTTCGATCCATGGTAACGACAATCATCTCCGTGCTGCGCTCTTCGCTGACCCGGTCAGCGTTTGAGCGCACGGATTTGTCTGCTCGGTGATTTGTGATATTTTTGCTGACATTGACGTAGTTGATTAACCGGTGATGCAAACTGACGATACGCATTTCATGGAACTGGCCTTGGCGGTGGCACGGGAAGCTGCCAGCCGGGGAGAGGTGCCGGTTGGCGCCATCATCGTGTCCGGCGGTGAAGTTGTCGGCTCGGGCTATAACTGCCGCGAAGAGTTACGCTCTCCATTAGGCCACGCCGAAATTGTTGCGATCCAGGCGGCTTCGAATCATGTCGGTGGTTGGCGTCTTAACGAGTGCGATATCTACGTCACGCTCGAGCCGTGCCTCATGTGCATGGGAGCGATCTTACAGGCGAGAATGCGCCGCTTGGTATTCGGTTGTCTCGATCCGAAAGCCGGCGCGGTTGAATCTCTTTTTCGATTATGTGAGGATCAGCGGCTCAATCATCAATTACCAGCGACGGGAGGCGTTCTCGCGAGCAACTGCGCAACGATCCTCGCCGAGTTTTTTCAAAGTCTACGGCAGCGAAAACGAGTGACCCAAAAAGCGGAGAGGTGGCCGAGCCCGGTTGAAGGCGCTTGACTCGAAATCAAGTTTACCCGGAAGGGTAACGGGGGTTCGAATCCCTCCCTCTCCGCCAAACATTTCATCTTCATATTCAGCGGTTTACCCCTTCTCATTGGTTTCCAGTCAAAAGCCTGTCCGATAAAAGTCAACTGCGTTTTTCCCTGAAAAACTACCCTTTTGTCCGAGAATTGTCCGAGAGCCTCAGCCAACCTTTCGGATCGGCACGACTTTTCGTTGCTCGATTTCGCGCTTCTGATGCTCCGCCACCCGTTCCAGCGATTGCCGTTGCAGATCCTCGTCGATGATGTTGTAGCGCTTGTAGATCGCGTTGGTGCGGTGGCCGCTGATGCTCATCCCTTCGCTTTCGCTGAGCCCGGCCTTGGTGAAGTTGCGCACCCCTGATCGCCTCATATCATGCGGCACGATGCCGTCGAGCCCGGCGTTTTTGCAGGCGGTCTTAAACGCGCGGCGAAACGATTTGATCGGCTTGCCGTTGCGATGGAACACCAGCGGGCATTCCGGCCGCCGTTGCTCCAGCCGGCGCTCGATGACTTCTCGGAGCTCGCCGACCAGGGTCAAGGTGCGCGGCCTTTTGGTTTTCTCGTTCTTCCGCGTCAGACGCACCACCCAGTCCGTAAGATCGACTTTATTCCACTCCAGTTTTAGAGCCTCGCCGCTGCGCCAGGCCGACAGATAGAGAAACTTCACCAAATCTTGCACGTCCGGCGCCAGCGTGGCGCAGATCGCGTCAAACTCCGGCCGGTTGATGAATCCCTCCCGCACGTTTTCCCC
>JAERMN010000376.1 GCA_016844625.1 Deltaproteobacteria bacterium | reverse complement strand
CGAAGAATTTGGCGATCTGCTTTTTACCATGGTCAACATCGCGCGTTTTCTCGATATCGAGTCCGAAGAAGTCTTGGCTCAGACCGTCGATCGCTTTACTCGCCGCTTTCATCACATCGAGGCGCGACTGCGCCAAGCGAGCAAAGAGTTTGCCCAGTCCACTATCGAAGAGATGGACCGCTACTGGGAAGAGGCGAAAAAGATCGAAGCTCAAGGGAAGTTGGCGAAATGAGCAAGCAGTGGCCTAGAATTGTCTTTCTCGACGCCGCCACCTATGGCGATATGTCGTTAGCAATGTTCACCGACGCGTGGAATTGCACGGTTCATCAAGTGACGGCGCCGCCTGAAACTACTCAGCGCTTAGCCGGCTTCTCCGTCGCCGTCACCAACAAAGTTGTCGTCGATAAAGCGATTCTAAATGCCGCCGAAGCGCGCGAGTTGAAACTGATCGCCGTCGCCGCCACCGGCACCGACATCATCGACAAAGAAGAAGCGGCGAAGCGCGGCGTCAAAGTTTGCAATGTGCCCGGCTACGCGACCCAATCTGTCGCGCAATTCACCATGGCGCTAATTCTAGAATTGGCCACCCGCGCCGGAAAATATGGCAACGCGGTGAAGTCTGGTGAATGGCAGAAGAGCCCCGTTTTCTCATTGCTTACTTTTCCGAATACGGAACTCGCCGGCAAAAAACTCGGCATCATTGGTTTCGGCAATATTGGCCAAGCGGTGGCGCAAATGGCGCGCGGCTTCGGCCTGGAGATTCTCATTGCGGCACGACCGGGAGACACGGCGCCGATTCCAAAAGATCGGCTTCCCGCAGTCGAAGTTCTTACGCAAGCAGACATCCTTACACTGCACTGCCCGCTCACGCCGGAGACAAAAAAATTGATCAACCAACAGACGCTGTCGATGATGAAACCGACGGCATTCATAATCAATACCGCCCGCGGCGCGCTGGTCGACGAAGCCGCGCTGATCGACGCTTTGCGAAAGCATCGGATCGCCGGCGCGGCTCTGGACGTAATCTCCAAAGAACCGCCGCCCTCCGATCATCCAATGATTCTCGCCGCCAAAGAGTTAGACAACCTGATTGTTACGCCACACACGGCCTGGAGCGCGCGCGAAGCGCGCCGCCGACTGCTCGAAGCGGTAAAGGACAATATCGCAGCGTTCTTGCAAGGCCGGCCAAAAAATTTAGTAGCGTGATCAGATTACAAGGTTGTTCTGGTTTTAGTGTGAAAGAGTTTTCACCACGAAGGACACGAAGATCACGAAGGAAAGAAGATTTAACCGCAAAGAGCGTAGCGCGGCAAAGCCGCAACCAAAGACAATAAACTACGGACTTAACCACGAAAGGCACGAAAAACACGAAACTCGAGTCCGGAGATTCCACAATTCTTTCGTGTCGTTCGTGTGTTTCGTGGTTGATCTTCTTATGATCCCAAAGGATTTAGGTTTCAGATCTGTGGGGCGACCGCCCTGTGGTTACCCTTACCAGTGCTGCGGAGGGCACGAAGTTTTGATTCACAAATATCCGAACCCTTCGTGATCTTCGTGGTGAACGAAACCAAGGTGATAGTGTCAGGTTGCCCACACAGAAGTCCGAAGAGCCGATTGCAGGGGGTCGAGAAAAATCAGAACGGAATATCGTCATCGCCCGGCGGCTGGCCGCCGGGCATGCCACCCGTACCTACATCGTCGGCTTGGCCGCCATCCGCTTGCTGCGCCAATCGCGTGCCGCCCCCGCCGCCAAGAAACTGAATACGCTGGGCGATGATCTCGGTGACGTACCGTTTGTTGCCGCTCTTGTCGTCATAGGATCGCGTTCGGATGCTGCCTTCGACGTAGACTTGCCGCCCCTTGGCTAGATACTGGCCGCAGTGCTCACCCTGTTTGCCCCAGACTACGATGTTGTGCCACTCGGTACGCTCCTGGCGCTTGCCTTCGCGGTCGTTCCAGACCTCCGAGGTCGCCATCGAAAAATTCGCCACCGCGCTGCCGGTGCTGGTAAAACGCACTTCGGGATCTTTACCGAGATGGCCGACCAAGATCACTTTGTTAACCGACATGAAAACCTCCGAATGGCAATTAAAGCCACCATCGAAAAAGCTGCATCAACTTATCCCCGGTATTTCGTGGAGTCAACCAGCCCTTGCGCCTTTGCCGTGCGCGTTGATTTTTCGTTGACCGTACTCTAAGATAACCCATCGAATTTCAATCCCTTTTACCGCTCGAGTTCTGTTAAATCTCGATGCTCTATTTCTTCCAGCTGAGTTTTTTCGCGCTGTTGACGATCTTACTTTCGGTGCTGACGATTATCTGCGGCATCTTTGAAACCCATGGCAAAAAGGCTTACCGTATTAACCAATTTTGGACCTGGATAATTTTGCGCGTCGCCGGGATTCGGCTCAAGGTCGACGGGTTAGAGAATGTCGACCCGAAGCGTCAATATGTCTTCATCGTCAATCACCAGAGCAACATCGATATTCCGGTGCTGGTGCAGGCGCTGGCTGAGTTTCAACTGCGCTGGATGGCCAAGAAAGAGCTGCTGCGCGTGCCTTTCTTTGGCTGGGCGATGTGGGCGACCAAGCATGTGACGGTTGACCGTTCCGACCCACAAGATGCGGTGAAAAGTTTGGCCCGCGCCAAGGAGCGGCTCGGCGCGGGAATTTCGCTGGTGATCTATCCGGAAGGAACCCGCAGCCGGGATGGCCGTTTGCAGCGCTTTAAGAAAGGCGGCTTCTTGCTCGCCGTACAAGCCAACACGCCGATCGTCCCCGTCACGGTTAACGGCAGCGCTAAACTGCTGCCTGCCGGAGCCTGGCGCTTGCGGCCGGGAACCATAGATATCACCATCGACAAACCGGTGTCGGTCGAAGGGTTTCGACCGGGAAATCTCCGCCTGTTGGTCAATCAAGTCCACGCCACCATCGACGCCCGGCGGCACACAGCGGAGCCGGGCGCCGGGCGAGCTGACATTTTCGAAGATAGCGCGATCGGCCACGAGCCCATCGAGAAACCGAGCATGTAATCCTATGGCGCCGCTAAAAATCATCCCCCTCGGCGGTCTCGGCGAGTTCGGCCTCAACATGATGCTGATCGAGTATGGCGACGCGGCCATCGCCGTCGATTGCGGCCTGATGTTTCCCGACGCCAATCTGCTCGGCATCGACCTCGTCATCCCCGACGTGAGCTATCTGCTCGAAGACGGCGACAAGCTCAAAGCGATCGTGCTAACCCACGCCCACGAAGATCATGTCGGCGCCCTGCCCTATATTCTCAAGCATCTCGACGTGCCGATCTACGGCACTCGCCTTACCCTTGGCCTGCTTGCCAATAAGCTCAAAGAACACGATCTTGAAGACAGCGCCGAGGTACACGAAATAACCGCCGGCGAGCCTTGGAACATCGCGCCGTTTCGCATCGAAGGCATCCGCGTTACCCATAGTTTGATGGATTGTCTGGCGCTGGCGATCGAGACGCCGGTCGGAACGATCATTCATACCGGCGACTTCAAGATCGACAACACGCCCATGGAAGGCGAGATGTTCGACTTCCAACGCTTCGCCGCTTACGGCGAAAAGGGCGTGCTGCTATTGATGTCGGACTCGACCAACGTCGAGCGCAGCGGCTACACGCCGTCGGAGCGCGAAGTTGGGACAAACTTGGAACAGATCATCGAGCACAGCACCGGCAAAGTGGTGGTGTCGACTTTTTCGTCGAGCATCCCGCGCATCCAACAAGTAATCGATATTTCCGAACGCTGCGACCGCCGGGTTGTCTTGAGCGGGCGCAGCATGATTCGAAACAGCCAAGTCGCCGCTGACTTGGGCTACCTGCATCTGCCGCGCAGTTTCATGACCGAGAGCGAGCGCTGGCAGGATCTGCCGGTGGACCGCTTGACCTTCCTTACCACCGGCAGCCAAGGCGAGCCCCTTTCGGCGCTCCACCGCATCGCCTTGGACGATCACAAGACGATCAAAGTCGAGCCCGGCGATACCGTAATCCTGTCGTCGAAATTCATCCCTGGCAACGAAAAGACGATTTCCAATCTGATCAATCATCTTTATCGGCGCGGCGCCGAAGTGCACTATGAGAAAGTTTCCGAGATCCATGTCTCCGGCCACGCCAGAAAACCATGTTGCAGTTGACCCGGCCGCGCTATTTCGTGCCGATCCACGGCGAGTATCGCCATCTGGTGCGCCATCGCCGCTTGGCCCAAGATGTCGGCTTGCCTGAAGAAAATTGTATCATCCTCGAAGACGGCGATGTCCTGGAACTGACCGCGAATAGCGCGCGGAAGACTAAACCGATCCAGGTCGGCCGCGTCTTCGTCGACGGCAAGGGCGTTGGCGATGTCGGCGACGTAG
Organism: Deltaproteobacteria bacterium; assembly: GCA_016844625.1. Lineage (GTDB taxonomy): Bacteria > Desulfobacterota > Binatia > UBA9968 > UBA9968 > DP-20. Next base: position 2,446 of record JAERMN010000376.1, on the reverse strand, counting down.
TGATTCGCGACCGGCGTCATCTGTCGGAAGGCGGCATGGTGCTTGCGGTCATGGCGATCCACCAGCAGTCCGGCGAACTGGTCGCCGGGCCGGAGCTGATCTCGCGCGGCTTCATCCTCGCCGAGGAAAGCGAAGAGGTTTTGGAGAGCGCCAAGCGCGAAGTCATCGCGGCGTTAAACGGCATGAACCGAGAAACTCGCACCGATCCCGCCGAGCTCAAAGAAGAAGTGCGCAAAGTACTGCGCCGCTTCTTTCGAAAAAAACTCGAACGCTACCCGCTGGTGCTGCCGTACATTATCGAAACCTAGGCAAATCGTCGGAAAATCCGAAACTCGAAATCCGAAATCCGAAACAAACGCTGAAACAGATGACTCAAAATTGGGAAAATCCAAAACCCCAAATCCGAAGGATGCTTGTTTGGAATTTGACTTCATTTGGTCATTTGAATTTGTTTCGGATTTCGATATTCGAATTTCGGATTTTAATTCACTGGCGTCTTTGCGCGAGATAATTTTTCTTTAACTGTTTTGTTCAATAGCGTAATTCGCAACTGAGGAAACAAGCCATGTCAGCAGTGATCGAAAAAGGCCGGCTCAACCGTGAAATCTGGGGCGTGATCATCGCTCTCACCGCCCTACTGATTGCCATCAGTCTCGTCTCATTCAGCGTCAACGACCGCTCGTTCAATACGCCGTCGGGCGAGATCAGCACGCATAATTGGGGCGGCTTCGTCGGCGCCTTTCTCGCCGACCTGCTACTCCAGGGACTCGGGCTGTCGTCCTACTTGCTGCCGGTGTTTCTCTCCATCGCCGCGGCGCAACTGTTTCGCGCCAGCTACAAAGGCGTGCAGATCACCAGGGCGGCCGGTTATTTGATTCTACTCATCAGCGTTGGCGTGATTTTAAGCGTGATCATCGACAGCGACAGCGCGCGCGACTCGGGCGGCATTGTCGGCGGCTTCTTGAAAGAAAGCGTGCTGGTGCCGCTATTCGGCCGCCTGAGCGCGATCCTCATCGCTTTTTTCACCTTGCTTCTCTCAGTCATGCTGCTGACACAGAACTCGCTCTTAGACTTGGTTGGCCATACCAAGAAAAATTTTTTTGAGTTCAAAAAATCTCTGCTGCCGGCTTTCAATGACCGGCTGAGAAAATTCAAGGAGAAAAAAGAAAAAGGCAAAGGCGAAAACACCAAAAAAGACAAGAAAGATTACATACCGCCGCCGATCGTCATGAAAGACGATCTCAAAGACGAGTCTAAAGGCGAACCCAACGGCGATTTCTTGATCAAAAAGCTAGTCAAAAGGCCGGCGCTGCCGCCGGAACAGTTCAAACTGCCGGAAGTCGGCGCAGGCTATAAGTTGCCGCCGTTAGAATTGTTGGACCAGCCCGAAGGCGAGCAGATCAAAGTCGACAAAGACACGCTCCACGCCAACTCGCTGATCCTGCAAAAAAAGCTCGAAGACTTCGGCGTCCAAGGCGAAGTGGTCGCGGTGCGCCCCGGTCCGGTCATCACCATGTACGAGTTCAAACCGGCCCCCGGCGTCAAAGTCCGGCGTATCGTCATGCTCGCCGATGACCTCGCCATGGCGCTGCGCGCGGTGAGCGTGCGCATTCTCGCGCCAATCCCAGGCGAGGCGGTGGTCGGCATCGAAATTCCCAACCTGCGCCGCGAAACCGTTTATCTGCGAGAAGTGATCGAGAGCGAGGCCTATCGAAGCTCCGATTCGAAGATCACACTTGCTCTCGGCAAGGACATCGGCGGCACGCCGTTCGCGACCGACCTGGCCAGGATGCCGCACTTACTCGTCGCCGGCGCCACCGGCACCGGCAAGTCGATGTCGATCAACGCGATGATCTTGAGCATTCTGTTCAAATCGAGCCCCCAGGACGTCAAATTCATCATGGTCGATCCCAAAATGCTTGAACTGACGGTTTACGAAGACATCCCGCACCAGCTCGTGCCGGTGGTCACCGATCCGAAAAAAGCCGCGGCGGCGTTGTTTTGGGCGATGGATGAAATGGATCGACGCTATCGTCTAATGAAAGACAAAGGCGCGCGCAACATCGACAACTACAACCGCACACTGGAGCGGGAGGCGGGCAATAAGAAAGGCGTGATCGATCTCACCGAAGCCGAGTCGCTGGAAGAACTGCCGACGCCGGCTATCGGCGGCAGTTTGTCGAAGGAGGCGCCGCTGGTGCACGCCCGGTTGCCGCGTATTGTCATCATCATCGACGAATTGGCCGATTTGATGATGACCGTCGGTCGCGATATTGAGGAATATATTACTCGTTTGGCGCAGAAGGCCAGGGCCGCGGGCATTCATATGATTCTCGCCACGCAACGTCCGTCGGTCGATGTCATCACCGGCCTGATCAAGGCTAATTTTCCGGCGCGAATTTCCTTCCAGGTCACCTCCCGCATCGACTCGCGGACGATTCTCGAC
>JAERMN010000375.1 GCA_016844625.1 Deltaproteobacteria bacterium | reverse complement strand
GGCCGAAGCGCAAATCCCCATGGGCCATGCCGGCAAGCCGGAAAATATCGCCAGCGCGGCGATCTTTTTAGTCCAAGATGAAAACAACTACATCACCGGCCAAACGATCCACGTGAACGGCGCGTGGTTGAATTGGTGAGGCCGCGAACTCGTTCAAGCTGTTCAAGTCGTTCAAACCGTTCAAGCCGTTTCGGATAGACGTTGAATTCGGAACCTTGAACAACCGACGAAGGAGGAAAAGAGAATGTATGGTTGGAGAGTAAGAATTGGACACGTCGCACCGTCGCGCGGCGACACTTTGGTTTATGAATTCTATCAAATGATGCCCGCGGGCTTCATGATATTGAACAGCACTGGAACGATTCGACAGTTAGTCGATGCCGACATGGAGCGCCAACTGCAACGGATCGAAGAAGCGGCCGCCGATCTGGTCGACAACAAATGCGACTCGGTGATCATCGGCGGCTCACCGCTGTTTACCAAACTTGGCTACGGCAGCGACACGGAAATGGGCAAGCGTCTAAGCGACAAGTACGGCGTGCCGGTTTCCCCCGGCATTACCGGCGAGGTCGAAGCGCTCAAGTCGCTCGGCATCAAGAAACTCGTCGTCGCCACGCCGCACGAAGACACGCTCAACGATCGCATGAAAGTTTTTCTCGAAGCCTCCGGCTTCAAAGTACTGAAAATTCAGGGCTATGGAGTACGAAAAAACGCCGACCTCACCGACATGGACGAGCACGCCGCCTACAAGATCGCCAAGCGGCTTTATGAACAAGCCCAAGACGCCGACGGCGTCTTCGTCCCCTGCCCGCGCTGGCCGACGATCACGGACGTTGACTTACTGGAGCGAGAAATCGGCAAGCCGGTGGTGACGAGCTGCCAAGCCTACATCTGGCACGCTTTGAAGATGGCGAAAGTAAAACAATCTGTCGCTGGATACGGGCGCTTGATGGCATCGTTGGTGAATTAATTTCCCAACAGAAATTAATTTTGCTTCGCAAACCAACAAAGCCGCAACGGCTGAGCACCGGCGCTGAGCACCGGGTCGGACCTTCGCAACCTATTGATCCGGTGACATAAGATTGCAGAATGGGTGTGGCCTAGGCGCTTAACGGCGCCTTTTTGCGGGTGAAACGCACGCGCTAGAACCCAAAGGCGCTTGAGCTTGTTCATACCCGTGTCGCGTATTCCGAGACCGCCTTCGCTGAGATTGTTCTTTGGCAGATCCCAAAGCCGCTCAAGGGATCAAGCCATGTTTACAAGTATCGACTCGCCTACGTGGTGGAGGGCCAGTGCGTCCTGCGCTACGACAACGAGACAGGAAAGGGCGACCATCGTCATTACGGTAGCAAGAATGGAAAGTATGCCTTCGCCACGCCCGACAAGCTGATTGCTGACTTCCAACGCGACATAGCGAGGTGGAACAATGAAAACCGTTACTCTTGATGTTCGGGCACCGGCCGACTCTATGGCTGAGTTCACGCATAGCTGGAAGTCAGGCAAAGCGCAGAAGTCCGCGCGCATCAGCTTCGCTACACCTGAGCTCCTGTGGAAGGTTTTGACCGCTAAGCGCTGGCAACTCCTCAAGGCGCTTTGCGGCGCGGGACCGGTGTCAATCCGCGAGGCCGCGCGTCGTGTCGAGCGTGACGTGAAGGCGGTTCACAGTGACGTCACTGCACTTTTGAATGCCGGTGTTCTCAATCGTACGGAGAGCGGCGGGATTGAGTTTCCGTTTAACGCGGTCAAAGTCGATTTCCTGCTCCAAGCCGCGTAGCCGCGGCGCACTGATGGGCCGCTCATATCAAACGTTAGCCTGACTTCGGATCAAGACTGAATGTAGATTTAATCAGGTTTGATCTCACCACTGGATCAACCAAACATCGTGCCGCAAACAAAACGGCGAGCAGAAAGGTTGATGAAACCGCTCAGCTCGCCGTTGTTCGAAAGTTACACGAATGAACTAGCTGGCTACTATTTCCTGCTGCCGAAAACTTCTTTCAGCAGATCCGTCACCCGCGCTGCCGGGTTGGTGCGGATTTTCTTTTCTTCCTGGCCGACGACATAGAAAATCCCGTCTGTCGCTTTTTCGGTTACATACTGATTGACATCGAAGACAATATTCTTGGAGAACGGCACGTCTTTGTACTTGCCGATCAGATCATTGTATTGCCGGTTCACGCCGACTTGATTCATCACGTCGGTCACCGACGGTAAAAACGCCGCCTGCAATTTCTTGGTTGTCTTCGACTTGAAATAGTCGGTTGCTGCCGTGTCGCTGCCGCTGAGAATCTTCCTGGCATCGTCAAAGGTCATCTGGCCGATGGCGTCCCAGAAAATTTCTTTGGCAAACGGCACCGCCTTCTCCGCCGCCCGGTTCATGCCAACGACAAACTCATCGATCTGCGGCCCATAACCGACCAATCGAAGCGGCTTCTCGATATTCTGTAAAGTCTTGGGCATCAAAATCTTGATCGCTGCGTTGAGTAAGAAGCCGTCAACCGCGCTGGTTTGAACTACGGCATTGCCAGTTCCGACTTTGAGCGCCTCTTGCAGGCCGGAGCCGATCTTGGCATCGCTCAGTCCGCCAAAGCTCGGCAAATTGCTGCCCAAACCTTTCAAGATTTTGTCAAACTGCGCGGCAGCTGGCTCTGCGGCCGCCAAAAAAAACATCATCATCAATGCAAATCTCATCATGAGAATTCCTTCTCGATTTTATTGAAATTGATTTCTAAACGTTGCGCCGAACCGTGCCGATTTTCTGCGCAGTGGGACTAATCAACTCAATCACTTCGCCGCTGGGGTTAAAACCCCGCCGCTGATTTAAATATCGCCAAGGGGAGGCTCGCCCCCTTTGGATACCCCATTGAGCTGTTCCCGCCTCGTTGCGCGGGGTTAGATTGACCTCTAAAGAATCTCTTTCGAACGGCTCGGCGGCCCAATCCGGTCGCCCAGGTGGAAGTCATTCAGCGCTGCGGCGAACCCTGCGTCAATGATCAAATTGACGATCTCTTCCTGAGCTTCCGTAGGGGAGAGGCGGAAGGCGGTGCGCAACGGCTGAATCGCCGCGCGCCAGTTGCTCTGGCTGATGTAGGAGCGGCCGAGATAGAGATAGGCCGGGGCATAGTTAGGATTTTCGTGGGTGGCATCTTCGAGGTAAGGAATCGCCGCGGCAAAACGGCCCTGATTAAATAGCGCCATGCCGAGGTCGAAACTATCGCGTCCCGCGCCAAAGCGGCCGAGCGCAGCGCAGGAGCTAAGCAACGCCAATACGAGGGTAAAATAGACGATGAATAATTTATTTTTCATGGCGCTTTAACCCTCCTCAAACGTTAGACGCAAAAAGGCCCCGAATCTTAGCGACCCGGGGTCTTTTTTTTACTTCTCGAAGGCCGCTTTGAGCAACGGTTCGAGCTCGCCGCGCTCATGGAGCTCGTGCAAAATGTCACAGCCGCCGACAAATTTTCCGTCGATGTAGATCTGCGGGATCGTCGGCCAATTGGAGTACCGCTTGATCCCGTCCCGCACCGCCGAGTTAGCCAGCACGTCGTCGGTGGCGAATGGGAAGCCGTAGGATTTCAGAATTTCGATGGTGTGCGCCGAAAAGCCACACTGGGGAAAATCCGGCGTGCCCTTCATGTAGAGCATGACTTTGTTGTTCTTTACCTTCTCGTCGATCTGGCTCAAAACGTCATCTGCCATAAATAATTCTCCTTTTTGCGGTGCCTCTTGCTCTTTAGGAACCGAGCTTCTCCCACTGCGCCGGGCTGTAAGTCTTGAGCGACAGCGCGTGAATGCGCTGATCGGCCAACGGCTCTTTAAGCACTTCATTGACCATGCGATGCTGCTCCACCAAGCCTTTGCCTTCAAAAGCTGGTGACACGATGATGACCTGCCAGTGATCGCCGCCGCCGGTGAGATCCTGAGTTTCGACTACCGAGACCGGTAGCGCCTGCGATAACGTCAACTTTATTTCATCCGGGCTAATCATGATAAAATCTTACCGGTTCGTCACGGTCATATCAACTACAAAAAAACGATGCCGCCTCGCGGCCGGGGTAGTGCCCCCCTCAACAACAGATTCACACCGCTCGTCTATCCAACCGGCCCGTTAAAATCGGGCCGCACTTTACGCAACATGGCGCGCAAATCGGCTCTTAATTCATCCAAGGTCGGCCGGCCCAAGTACCAGTAGCCGTTGTAAACATTGTGTATCGTCAAATCCGGCAACAGCGAAAAGGTATGGGGCATGGCGGTCACTCCTTTACTCTTCGAAGTCTCGGTCATATCGAGCAGCTTCACGACTTTTCGATCGTGATCGCTCAAAAACGGAAACTCGGCGCCGAGCCCGGTACGAAATGCATCGTTCACCTCTGGCGCATCGACACTGACCACCGCGAGTTTGCAGTAATTGATCGCCAGCTCTTCTTGAAATTCGACGTAATGGCGCAACTGCACCTGGCATTTGCCTCACCAGTAGCCACGGTAAAATGTCAGGATAAACGGAAACTTGCCGACCAGTTCGGAAAGCTTAACTTGCTGGTTTTCATGATCCGGCAGTTCAATGTCGGGAAAGCGGTCGCCGATCTTTAGATTCATCGTCACACCTCCTCAATAATCACTAAGGTTAGATTCTTACCTTTGAAATGTTAAAGAGCACAACTTCAACAAATTTGCCGCACCAACATGCCGGCAAACAAAATTCGAATATCGATATTCGAAACGGGCCGGTTTGGAACCTTGAATCGTTAGTTTCGATCATTCGGATTTATTTCGGATTTCGAGTTTCGAATTTGTAATTTAGTTTATGACGGATACCGTTTCGCCATGTCGGCGAAGAAGCCTTCTTTTTCCAACTGCTGAAGCAACGATAGGTCGGTGAACTGTTCTGGCTTGGCGCTTTTCGCCTGCGGAATCTTTGGCGCCAACTCATCGAGCAGATACTGAATGCCTTTCAACGTCGGATAGGGCCGTTTGGAAACCCGCTTGATGAACCAATCCACAGTTGCGTCCAAGACGTCTTGCTCAGTTGTGCGCATATACTGACCGGCAATCCGTTTCGACTCATCTCTGTTCTTGCTTATGAAATAAATCGCTTCGACGTAGGACCGCAGCGCGCTCAGCACGGTCTCTCGTTGGCTACGGATAAAACCTTTCGACGTGGCGAAGCCGTTGCCCTGCACTTCGATGCCGAGTTCGAGCATGTCATAAACTTCGACCAATCCCTGACGCCGCGCGCGCGGCAGCTCGGAAGGCGTGAGAAGCGTCGCCTCGATCCGGCCGGAATCCACCGCGCTCAATCTTTCCATGGTCGGCCCGGCAACCACCAGCGCCACGTCCTTGTTAGCTTCGAGATTGAATTTTTTGAGCAGAATTAATGAAGCGTTATGCGACGCCGAGCCGAAACCGCTGACACCCAGCCGTTTGCCTTTGAGTTGTTCGACTCGAGAAATGCCCGGCCGCGCGACCACGGAATAGTTGTATGCTGACTCAGAGGACGCTATCAGCACGATGTCATGGCCTTGCAGCCCGGCTTGGACCACCGTGCCGATGTTGACGATCGGCGGATCGCCGGCGACCAGTGCCTGAGTAGCTATCTGACCGCCGCGAAAAAAAATCACTTCGGCGTCAAGTCCATGTTTTCGATAAATGCCGGCATCTTTGGCGATCCAGATATGAATTTGGTTGTAGGATATCGCCGGATAGCCGATTTTTATCTTTTTGAGTTCTTGGCCGTCGGCGATCGTGCCGGCAAAAAGTCGCAAGACTACTACGGCAACGAAAAGAAAAGTGTTCATAGGGAGGCCACTCGTTGCCAGCACCGACAGCAGATCTCCATCAAGTTGTTCATCAGTTCACAGGATTTTCAGCGAACGGCCAAATCTAACGGATAACATCTTGGGCGTCAATTGCCTCACTTGTCTTTCGCCGACTACCGTTTGATGATTCCTGGACTGTCTGTCGCGACGCAGCGTAAGCGCCCCGCTGAGAGGCATACGCCAAGCGCCGCGCCCAAGACATTACAGCAGATGTCCGTGGTGGAGGGAAATCTACTGTGAGAGTAAATTTGAATAAGCTCCACCGCCGTGGAAAGCACCGTCGCTGAAACCAGCACCCAGATCGTCCTTTGCTTGCAGAAAAGAGCAGACAGGTAACCGCCGGCGAAATAACCGAATGGAACGAAAAGCGCTACATTGGCCGCAATGTCAAACCAGTCCAACCGGTGACCACGGAAGGGTAACCACTGAACCTGATCCCAATGGGAATGGCCGACGAGGTTGGACCACGGCAGCAAGGTCGCCGCCAATATTACTGCAATCGATGCTAACAAGCCGCTAAAGCCCATTACGAATTTTCTCGGTCGACCCAATCCCGCGCATCCAGCGCCTGCCCGGTAACCTCTAGCGACTCGTCCGAAGCCAAATAAACGAAGATAGGAGTAATCGATTCGGCGACCGGCAGGATCATTGGGTCTTCGGCCGGATAAGCTGCCGCCCGCA
>JAERMN010000374.1 GCA_016844625.1 Deltaproteobacteria bacterium | reverse complement strand
GACTAACAAAGGCATCAAACGGATGCGCCGGGCCGCGCGCGGGCTCTCCCGGTTGGAGATTCCATTCGACGGGATTTTGACCAGCCCGGTCTTGCGCGCGCACCAGAGCGCGGAGATCGTCGCGGCAGCACTCAGTCTAGAATCTCGTCTCGAAGAAGTCTCTAGCCTGGCGCCGGAAAGCACCGTGGATCTTCTGCTGATCAGCCTGGCTCGCTATCACGATCGGGAACATCTTCTAATAGTCGGCCATGAACCTTTGTTATGTAAAACGATAAGCTCATTGCTCTGCGGCAGCCTTGGCTTGGAAATCGTTCTGCGCAAGGGCTCGCTCTGCCGCATTGAAATCGATGGCATGCCGCCGTCGAGTCCGGGCATCCTGCATTGGCTCCTGACGCCAAAACAGCTGCGGCTACTAGGAACCCGCGCGGCGAAACATTGAGCCGGCCATGAACAAATCGGCAACGACCTCTGGCGCGGCGCTTTCGAAGCAGAAAAAGTTACTAACCCTCGCCCGCAAACGCCTTCAACGGTTCGCCTCCCTCATGCCAAAATTGTTGGTCAGCGACGATCCAGAGACGGTCCACGATCTGCGCGTCTGGAGCCGCCGCCTACAGCAGGCGCTACGCGTGATCCATCCGGCATCTAAACCGCCGAAAAGCAAAAAAGTGGCGCGTGTACTTCGCCAGGTGCGCCGAGCGCTTGGACCTTGCCGCAATCTCGACGTCAACCTAGATCTGATCAAGGAGAAGCACCAGCACGCTAGCGCAGCCGCCGTCCAACGCGCGTGGGGTTCGGTGCGAGCTAAGCTTGAAGCGAAACGCAGCCCGCTAGTCGAGCGCGCGCGCCGCGAGATCGCGCGGCACGATTTGTTTAGCTTCATCGCCCGCGCGCAGGCGCTCATCGAAGCCACCGACCGCGACACCGACCCGCTCGAGAGTCTCGAAATCGCAATCGCGAAATCGATGAAAGCTTGGCAGGGAGCGTTGGCGTCGGCAACCGAGCAACGCGACGAGACTCACCTCCATCGGTTGCGCATCGCCGGTAAGCATCTACGCTACCGAGTCGAATTACTCGCGGAGTTGGGAGATAACGAGACCAAACCATTAGTCGAAGCGCTCAAAGAATTACAGAACGCTCTCGGCGCATGGCACGACCGCTGCGTTCTCCTGCGTTACGTCGCGGAATTTATCGGTCGGCCTAAATTCCTGGCCGATCATTCTGACATGGCCCGGACGCTGCTCGCTGAAATGGAAAAAGAAAAACTGCGTAACACTACCGCCATCGACCACCTTCTAACCGACGCGGTGAAAGCGCGGCATAGCTGGGCGCGTTGGAACCAGATAACCCAAGAGGGCCGGGCGAAATGAGCAGGTCAATGACCGTTACGGGCGACTACCGCGTCGATCCGGTCGCGCAGGTCGTTAAACACATCTTCGACGGAGCCGGACGCGTCAACTGGCTGGAAGCCATGCACTTCAACCATTTTGTCAAACTCGACCAAGAGCCATTTTTGATAGCGCACGAAGCTCTCGTACATGTCCTCGCCCATGTGGAGATCCATGCCCGACTCCCAGTATTCGAAACCGGTACTTTGCAGGACTCGGGTCACCAGGTCGTCGATACCCACCCTTAAATAGAAAATCGCATCGGGCTTGAGAGCGAAGCCATAGACTTCACGCAACCATTCGGGGTCAGCGCCGCGCACAATCGCGCGCGCCATCAGCGAGTAAATATAGCGGTCGGTCAAAACAATGAAGCCGGCGCGGAGCGCAGGGATGATCTCGTTTTCGAGACGATCAGCGAAATCCGTTGCATAGAAAAGGCTCATCGTGATACCGCCGAGCGTGTGACCCTCCTTGGCTTGCTTGAGCCGCTTGCCGGCCAAGGCGGAGCGAGTCATACCCGTGTCCAGAACGGCATGACCGTGATTCTCCAGCCACTGCTTGAGCAAGCCGATATGGGTTGAACGGCCGACACCGTCCGTTCCCTCCAGAACAATGAGTTTGCCCTTCAACTCATCAAGATCTATCTCTGGGAGCGCTTCGCCAAAGAAGCTAAATCGAGCCATCTTCTCACCTTGGTTTTCTTCGTCCCGGCAAGCGCATCGGCGACAATCCGGCGCACTTCCGCCTGTTGCTCTTCGATCGACCGGGTCGCGTCGATCGCCACCAGGCCGAATTCATCGACCATCTTTTCGTATTCCTCGATGATCTGTCCTTGGAATAGCTTGAAACTCTGTTCGATATCTTCACTGAGCCCCAGGTCCATGCCGGCTTCGTAATACTTGATCGCGTCCCGTCCACCGAGAATTCGCTTCATCGCGACATCCAAAGGCGTGCGAAAGTAGAAGGCGACGGTGGGTTTGACCGCGAAGGCGTAAAGTTCTCTGACCCACTTGGGACTGACGCCGCGAACAACATCGCGCGCGAAAGCCGTGTAAATATACCGGTCGGCCAACACGACCGCGCCCGCTTTCAGCGGCGGAATGATGTGGTGCTCAGTTCGGTCCGCGAAATCGGTGGCGTGAATCAGACTGAACGTCATCGGCGTCAGCATTTTCTTTTTCTTGCCGCGCTTGGTGACATCTTGCACCAAGGGAGAAGAGTTCCACTCGCTGGAATAGACGACGTAGCCCTCGGATTCGAGCCATTTCTTGAGCAGCATTAATTGCGTGCTCTTGCCCGAACCATCGATCCCCTCGACGATGAACAATCGCCCAGGGAAGCGATGCTTGCCATACATTTTCATGCCGCCAGCCATAATCTCTTACCGCCCCATCGTGCCTCGAAAATCGAACGACGTTAACCTATCAAATGTTGCCTAGGCAGCGCCAGCGGCGCCAACCCGGAGCATTGTTAATTTTTTGTTAAGAACTCGCACCCTGACCATCGCTTCATCTGAATAAACGAAATCGCTTATTCATTGGAGCGTAACTTGGCCGTAACAGTAGCTGGCTAGTATTGCCTAACCAAAATGGAAAAGACTCTGAAGGCACTGCTTCGAAACATTTCCTGCGCTGCCTTGTGCTTAGTCAGGCCGGAGAATCTCCTTGCTCAAGCGATTAGAATAGACGGCTCCAGCACGGTCTATCCGATCTCCAAAGCCGAAGCAGATGGATTCCACCAGGCGATGCGGCGATCGATCGCGTGATGAACCGCAAACTCGGCACCTTGTTCGGCGGCGAAGCGGCAATCGGTATAAGCATCGCTGATCTCGTCAAACGTGAAGCGAAAATGTAGCGGCAGGACAATAAACTAAGCCTCTTCGCGGGCGGGGTTTTAACCCCGCCCTTGACCAAAGGGGATGCTATCGCCCCCTTTGGAAACCCCATTTAATTGTCCCCGCCTCAAGAGGCGGGTTAACGTGGAATCGACCCTTTGCGAGACGTCCAGTTAATCCATTCTTAACCTCCTCGTCACCTCAGGTTTACGATCGGCGATTAGCTTCAACGTCGAATTGGTACGATGACGAGATATCGGCGCATTAGAAGCAAATGGCATTCGCGCTACCGCAGCCCATGCGGCAATTCACCAGACGTTCAACAGTTTGTAACATGTTCGTAACATTGGCCCACTAACAATAGAAAAAGGAGAATAGCATGAAGAAAGCTTTACTAATGGTAGCGTTGGTCGCCATTTTAGGGATTGTCCCCAAGACCACCAAGGCGCAGATCGTTAAGATCGACGGATCGAGCACGGTCTTTCCTGTTACTGAAGCCGTTGCTGAAGAGTTTCAAAAACTTAAAAGAGGCAAGGTGAAAGTCACCGTCGGCATCGCCGGCACCGGTGGTGGTTTTAAGAAATTCTGCCGCGGCGAAATCGACATCAGCGACGCATCACGTCCGATCCTCAAATCCGAGATTGAGATCTGCAAACAGAGCGGTATTCAATTCATTGAACTGCCGGTGGCCTACGACGCGCTCACGGTCATCGTCAATCCGAAAAATGACTGGGTAAAGTCTCTCAACGTTCCGGATCTCAAGAAAATGTGGGAACCGGCGGCGCAAGGTAAGGTTTCATCCTGGAATCAAGTGCGGTCCGAGTGGCCCAACAATCCGCTGAAGCTATTCGGTCCAGGAGCTGACTCCGGAACTTTCGATTACTTCACCGAAGCCATCGTCGGCAAATCTAAATCCAGTCGGCCAGCGAAGACGACAATGTTTTGGTCCAAGGCGTCGCCAACGACCGCAACGCCCTCGGTTACTTTGGTTTTGCTTATTACATCGAGAACCAAGCCAAGTTGAGAGCCGTGGCCATCGACGGCGGTAAAGGGTCTGTCGGACCATCGCCGAAGACCGTTGAGGATGGTACTTACCAACCGCTATCCCGGCCGATCTTCATTTACGTCAGCAAGAAATCCCTGGACAGCAAGCCTGAGGTAAAAGAGTTCGTCGACTTCTATCTAAAAAATGCCGCAAAGCTAGTTAAAGATGTGAAATACGTCGCTTTGCCTCCAAACGCCTATACGATCGGCGCAGAGCATATTAAGAAGGGCAAAATCGGCACGGTTTTCGGCGGCACTGCCGAGGTCGGCGTCAAGATCGAAGATCTGCTCAAACGCGAAGCGAGCTTCTAGGTCACCATCCTTTCGGGAGGGGCGGCGTCGCCCCTCCCGAAAAATCTCTCAAGCCGCGAAAGTAAGATAACATGTCAAAGTCTGAAGTTGCCGTCGACTACCCGCAAATGCGCGACCAGATTCGTACTCAATCGGGAAGCGTTGCGTCGCGGAAAATTCGCGAACGCGCTATCGAGTTTGGTATGTTTCTGTGCGCCGCTTTCTCGGTTGCGATCACCGTGGGCATTGTTTGGGTTTTGATCTATGAGTCCTGGCATTTTTTTGCCAACGTATCGCTCGTTGAGTTCCTTACCGATACGCAATGGACGGTTTTGTTCGAGAACCCGCGCTACGGCATTATGCCGCTCGTGACCGGGACCCTGGTAACCTCGATCATCGCCCTGCTGGTGGCGCTACCGCTGGGAACGACCATTGCCGTCTATCTTAGCGAATACGCCAACTCCACGGTTCGGGAAATCTTGAAACCGATCCTGGAATTATTGAGCGCGGTGCCGACTGTGGTTTTTGGCTATTTTGCTCTGCTGTTTGTCACGCATCGGCATCATGATCGTCCCTTACGTCAGCTCACTCAGTGAAGATGCCATGAAAGCCGTGCCGGTGCATATCCGCGAGGGCTCCTATGCCATGGGCGCGACCCGCCTGCAGACGGCGCTGCGCGTGCTTATGCCCGCGGCGTTTTCCGGCATCGCCTCCGCCTACGTGCTGGGATTCTCCCGCGCTGTCGGCGAGACCATGGTGGTTGCCGTCGCCGCCGGAACGCAACCCAACTTGACGTTGAATCCCATGGAAGGCGCCGCCACGATCACCGCCTACATCGTACAAGTGAGCTTGGGTGATCTGCCCCACGGCAGCGTCGCCTATCAAAGCATCTTTGCCGCCGGTTTGACGCTGATGGCGATGACGCTGGTATTCAACATCGGCGGCTACTTGTTGCGAAAGCGCTTCCGGGAGATTTACTGATTATGGAAAAACCGTCTCCATCCGTTATTGAAAATAGCGTTGCCGGCAACAAGAATAGGGACAAGCTATTTGCCGTTGTCGGCTTGATCTCGACCTTCATCGGCATGCTTACCTTAGCCGCCTTGCTTGGTGATCTAGCCATCGACGGTCTGGCGCGCATAAAGCCTCATTTTTTTACCTCGTTCCCTTCGCGTTTTCCGGGCCAAGCCGGCATTCTATCTTCCTGGGTGGGCACCATTCTCGTCATGATAGTTACAGCTTTGACCGCCGTCCCAATAGGGATCGGAGCGGGTGTTTACCTGGAGGAATATGCGCCTAAGAACTGGTTTACGGCAATCATCGAGATCAACATAGCCAATCTCGCTGGCGTGCCGTCGATTGTTTACGGCTTGATGGCGCTTGGCCTGTTTGTTTACCAATTCAGATTCGGACAGAGCATCCTTTCGGCCGGGCTCACCCTTGCGCTGCTGATCTTGCCCATTGTTATCGTTGCCACGCGTGAAGCCATCCGCGCCGTACCAGGTACCATGAGAGAAGCGGCTTACGCCCTCGGTGCAACCAAATGGCAAACCACCAGCGATCACGTCTTGCCCTATTCCATGGGAGGTATCTTAACCGGTGTAATTATCGGCCTGTCCCGCGCGATCGGCGAAACGGCGCCCCTTATCACCATCGGCGCGCTAACGTTCATCGCGTTCCTGCCGGACCCGCCGATTAAAGCGGAATTTCCTTTCATCTCGTTCGAGTGGCTCTGGTCGCCGTTTTCGGTCATGCCGATTCAAATGTTTAACTGGGTGTCGCGGCCGCAGGCCGAGTTTCACCTCAACGCGGCGGCCACGGGCTTAGTGCTGATGGTTATGACCCTGGCGATGAATGCCATTGCGATTTATTTTCGCTACCGTTTCCGCAAGCAGATGGAGGTAAGATGGACTTACAGGAGACGGTCGAAGCGATTCGACTCGATACACCGAAAGTGAGAATCGACGGAGCCGTGCAAGCCAGTCCGCCAACTCAGACCGCAGCGCCAATATTTCAAGTCGAAAACGTCGACTTTTACTACGGCGAAAAGCGCGCTCTGAAAAACATCAACGTCGAAATCGCCGGGAAGAAAGCCACTGCGTTCATCGGTCCCTCCGGCTGCGGCAAGACTACCCTGCTGCGCTGTCTAAACCGGATGAACGATCTGGTTTTGAACACGCGGGTGACCGGCAGCATCAAGCTGGACGGCAAGAATATCTACGACCCGCCCACCGACGTGATCCAACTGCGCCGCCGGGTCGGCATGATCTTTCAGAAGTGGAATCCGTTTCCCAAGAGCATTTACGAAAACGTCGTCTACGGTCTGCGCATTGTCGGCATTAACAACCGCCGCTACCTCGACGAGGTCGTGGAAACTAATCTCAAGCGGGCCGCCCTCTGGGACGAAGTCAAGGATAGTCTGGACAAAAGCGCGGCCGAGCTCTCCGGCGGCCAACAGCAACGGCTTTGCATCGCCCGAGCGCTGGCGGTGGAGCCGGACGTGCTATTAATGGACGAGCCCTGCTCAGCCCTCGACCCGATCTCCACGGCCAAGATTGAAGAGCTGATCCACGAACTGAAAGAAACTTTCACCATCGTCATCGTT
>JAERMN010000373.1 GCA_016844625.1 Deltaproteobacteria bacterium | reverse complement strand
GCAGAACGACGGCCTGGTCGGCCGCTTTGGAAACTCCGACGACTTCTTCGTTGAGCCGTAGCGTTACGCCGATATTGCGCATTTGGTATTGGAGCGATTCGATAACCTCGCTGTCGACGAATTCGAGCAACCGCGGCCGCTTCTCCACCAGCACGACCGGAATTCCCAGCGTCGCCAAGATGCAAGCGTACTCGCAGCCGATGACCCCTGCGCCGACGATGGTCAGCGATTTGGGCAACTGTTTCAGCGCCAACAGACCGTCACTGTCGATGATCGATTCGGCATCGAAGGGAATGTCCGTCGGCCGGGACGGTTCGGTGCCGACGGCGACGACGATGTAGTCCGCGGTATGCTCGTTGGATTCGGCATCCTGCTTGATCGATATCCGGTGCGGATCGAGAAACGACGCGACGCCGGTGATGAAGTCTACGGAATTTCTGATCAGCTGGTTTTGAATGACTTCTTGCTCTGCTTTGACCACATGATCGCAACGCTGGGCGAGGTCCTGGAAGGTGATATCTTTCTTGACCCGATAGCTCGCGCCATAGAGGGCGCGCTGGCGAAAGCCCGAGAGAAACATCACTGCTTCGCGCAGTGATTTACTGGGAATCGTGCCGATGTTGATACAGATGCCGCCGGCGACTTTTTTGCGCTCGATGACGCCGACTTTCTTGCCGACTTTGGCCGCCTGGATCGCCGCCTTCTGGCCGGCGGGGCCGGAGCCGATCACTAACATGTCATAGTGGGCCATGTCTGTTCCTCGTTGCCGGGTAATTTCAAAGTTGCTGCGCGAGCCCGCTATTTTTCAGCCGCTCGTAGGCTTTGAGTCCGATGGCGACATCCATGACGCCGGTTCCCTGGAGTTTGAATAGCGTGATCTGCCGATCGTCGTCGCGGCCGGCTACTGTGCCGAGCAGCAAGCTCGAAATTTCGTGGACCTTGTCCCAAGCGATCACTTTGTCACGCACGGCGCGAAAGATATCGCTTTCATTGACGCACACCGTCTCTTTTGACGTGACAAAAATCGGCTTGGCCCGGCGCAGGACCGTGTCGTCAAGTTCCTGGCGCGTGCGCGTTTTATCGCCGTTGGCGATCGAAGTTATGTGCATGCCTTCCCTCAAACTGCTGCCGTCAAAGACCGGTGTCCGTGAATTCGTCGCGGCAATGAGGATATCGGCGTTTGCCATGGCTGCTTCAGTGCTTTCGGCGGCGTGGACCGGAATAGCTATTTCCCGCCCCATTTTTGCGGCGAAGGCCGCGCGGCGCTCGGGTGTTGGGCTGAAAACCCAGGCTTCCGTCAATTTTCTGACGGCGGCGACGGCTTTAAGCTGAGTTTCCGCGTGCACGGCGCTGCCCAAAACCGCGACGCGGCTGGCGTCGGCACGCGCCAAATATTTCGCGCCGATGGCGCCGGCGGCGCCGGTGCGGTATTCGTTGATCGAACAGTCTTGAAAAAGTATCAACGGCTCGCCCGTCTCGACGCTAAAGATCATGACGTTTTCGTGATGGATGCGGCGGTCCAAATCAGTTTGGATATAAGCCCCCATGGCGCCATGCACCGAGCCGGGCAGGATGCCGAGAATCATCCGGTTCGGATGATGAATGCGCCGCCGCGGCAGCTCAAAGCCGCGCCCGACGGCGATCTCTTTGAGCGTGTCTTCAATCGCCTCGATCATCTCGGCCATTGAGAGAATCTGGTTGATCGGTGTGTTTTTGAGGAAGAGCATGGAGCTTACGGCCTTGTAACTGGCATACTTCAGCGCCTGAGAAGCCGTCAAGCTAAATTCACTTTAAGCGCTGTTTGGATATTTGCGGCAGTCATGCGGAAAAACTCCGATTATAGTTTTGGGCCTGGTAAGGAGATAGAACTCTTCCGTTCAGCGGGGTAAGCGACCAGGTCGTGCCGCTCGTGCCGCTCGAAGCGTACGATACCGTCTATGGGTACAAGAAAGTAGGCACCGGTCGCCTGGTCGCTTTTCTCGTTGATGACCCAAAATTCATATTTTTCAGGGAAAAGCGCCGTCAATTCTTCTTTGCTCTTGATGCTGACTGAACTCTTGGGGTTGGTTGTGAGCTCAAATACCATGATCGGCCGGTGCTTGTTCAGGGATTGCCGCAATCCTAGCAAAGCGAATTTTTCATAACCTTCGATGTCCATCTTGATGACTGAAACTGACTTGATGCCCTCTTTATCAAAGGCATCGTCGCCTTTTTGAATTTCCAGCTCTCCGGAATAGGAATTTTCGGAATTGAAACTTTCGATAAACGACCCCGTGCCGAGATTTTTGTCGGACGGTTTGAAGAACGGTTTCTTCAAGTTCTCGTCGCCCAAGCCATACGGGTGAATAGTTATGTTCTTGATCCGATTATTCTCGACCATTCGGCGAAACCTTTTTAGGACAGGTTCCCAAGGCTCGAATGAGTGGACCTCTCTCGCGTAGCGGGACATGAATAGTGAGTGCTGACCGGTATTGGCGCCGATATCGATAAACGTTCCTTGGTTTGCGTACACGGTACGCATGACATCGCGGAGCAAAAAGAGCACGTGCTTTTCGTAAGCTCCGTAGTAGAAAATGTCATTGTCGATACCGTTGCGGAGATTGCCCTCGTATCGAATGCCATTGATGTTCACGACAAAATCGACGTTATCGCCGCGATAGCACGCGGCGATCGAAGTAGCTTGTTTCAAACAGAGGTAGGTGCGGCGCAGGCGATCGTAATCAGTGACATAGAAATAGAGCAGGATGAGGAACGCGGTCGTGAGCCCGGCGAGGGCGACTTTAAAAGCTTTCATGAGATGAAATTGCCTCCAGTGCCCCATTATTCTCAGGTGTCGCCAAAGAAACTGCAAGCCAAAAAATGGCCGTGATCGTCGGTTGCGACCGTCATACTTGCGTCTCTAACCGGTCAATGCAGCGCGTTTCACTCTTGACACTAAAACGCGCGTTTACGGGTGGCTAACGCTAAAGCGTCGTTCTATGTGTTTAGCGTAGCGCGACATCGAATAGCATAAGAGCCAGTAGACGAAAGCGATGAAAAGATAGATCTCGAACGGGCGAATTTCGCGATTGTTGACGATCTGGGCGGCTTTGGTGAGATCGACGTAGCCGATGATCGACGCCAGGGACGTGTCTTTGACAAGAACGATAAACTGGGTGACGAGCGCGGGAATCATGTTGCGCAGCGCTTGCGGCAAGATCACATGGCGCATCAATTGACTCTTGGATAGTCCGGTCGCCGTCGCCGCTTCGACTTGACCCCGCGGCACCGACTGAATCCCGGCACGGACGATTTCCGCCAAGTACGCGGCTTCGAAAATCACAAAGGCGGTGAGCGCGACGCTGTATTCCGGCAATGATTTTCCGGACAACGTCGGGATCATAAACCAGAACCAAAAAATCACCATCACCAACGGCACACCGCGGAAGAGTTCGACATAGATTTTTGCCGGCCAATTGAGCCAGCGGCTGGGTGACAAACGAGCCAGGCCGACCAGTGTGCCGAGCATGAATCCAAACACGATGGCGGGTATCGCCAGGCGTAACGTGCCGCCGGTGAAAGCGCCGATGCCGAGAAATCCCTGAGCGATCAAGAAAACAAAATTATTGGTCACCACCTGGAAATCCATCTTAAGCTATTCCCTCAAGCTTCTCCGGTTTGCCCTTGGGCGATCATGCCAGGGATCGCCACGCGGCTTTCGATGTAGGCCAGGATCGTCGAGATGGTCAGGCAAAGAGCCAAATAGATGAGCGTTCCCGCGACCAATGCTTCGAGCGCTCTGGCCGTGTAGGTTTCAATCTGGCGGGTTTGAAAGGTCAGCTCGGCGACGCCGATGGTGAGCGCCACCGAGGAATTCTTCAGCAAGTTAAGCGTTTCATTGGTCGCTGGCGGGATGATCAAGCGCAGCGCGATGGGTATGATAATCAACCGATAGGCCTGCGCGACGGTGAGCCCGGTGGATAGCGCGGCCTCCAATTGCGTTTTCGGGATCGACTGGATGCCGGCGCGCATGACTTCGGAAAAACGCGCGCCGTGGTAGACGCCCAAAGCGAAAACTCCAGCCCAGAACTCTACGCCATGTTCGAATAACCAGTCTTGGACGACTGGCGGCAGCAGCGGCGGTACGGCGAAATACCAAAAAAACATCCAGACCAGCAACGGTACGTTGCGAAAGAACTCAACATAGCCGCTGGCCAGCCAGCGTAGTGGCGCGAACGGCACCGTGCGCAAAGCGCCGGAGAGGATTCCAAGAATGAC
>JAERMN010000372.1 GCA_016844625.1 Deltaproteobacteria bacterium | reverse complement strand
GGAGAGCCGAAGAGGAGAACCAGAGGCCGCGCGATGGGAAGAGAGAGAGTCAAAAACAGCGCGCCGATGAGGCCGCCGATCATCGACGATAAAAAGGCTGCGCTCAGGGCTCTGCCGGCCTGGCCCTGCTTGGCCAGCGGGTGGCCATCGAGAATGGTCGCGGCCGCCGCCGCCGAGCCCGGAGTGCCGATCAGCACCGAGGTGATCGTGTCCGAGGTATGGACCACCGCCAGCGATCCGACCAGAAGGATCATCGCCGAGTGAACATCCATTGTGTAAATGAAAGGAAGCAGAATGGCTACACAGGCGATGCCGCCGAGGCCGGGCAGAATGCCGATGACCGTGCCGGCCAGCACGCCGGCCATGAGCATGGCCATATGATGGGGGTTGGCAAACCTTTCAAGCGCGATTAAGGCGGCATCCCACATGTCTTAGCGATTCAGCCGGAGCGATATGCGGTGTTGGAGTATGGGAGTAGTGGAGTGTTGGGGTTTAAACGCATTACCCCACCACTCCAGTACGCCAGTCTTCTGCCCTAGTCGAGTTTCACGCGATACTTCTTGCCCACCCACTCCCTGACGAAGCGTTGGGTGTCGGCATCGATTTGGAAAGCTTGATGGATGGGCGATCGCCGCGCAAGAGCGGATAGCCTCCCAAGACCTTGTCGGTCTTGGTGAGAAAGTCCTTATCTTTCCCCAACTGGTCCGCCGCCGCATAGAAAACCCCCAGCACCTCCGCCGGGGCTTCCGCCTTGACCCAGAGAATCTTCTGCACCGCAAACGCGGAAGGCATAAAGACTTTATAAGTCTCCCAGAATCTGCCCGAGGGTTTTTTCCCCTTGATCTTCTCATAGACTTCGGGAACCGTCGGTAGATCGGGCACGGCAGGGTCTCGGACGATATTTCCACTGTCATCGAGTTGGCCAAAGCTCATCAAGGGAATCGCTTTGCCTTCCTGAATTAGCGGGACCACAGTGGCGTTATAGGCAGGAGTCGTCTGGTAGTCGATATTTGTTTCGCCGCGCTCAAACGCAATCCGCGCCTCTCCCCTACCCCTGAAACCGAGCACGCCTCGTGCGTCCATCTCTAACAACTCAAAACTGATAAGAGGAATCAAATCCAGCCCGATGGCGCTGATCCCGCCATAAATCAGATTCTTGGCTTTGGCGATATCCTCCACCCTTTTGATCCCTGCGGCGGGAGACGCATACATTACGCCGCCCACGGGATTGACGAGCAACGGCTTCCACTGGCGAAAATCGTACTTGGCCGCCTTGTCTCCCAAAAGGACCGGAAAATAATTGGTCGCCGAGCTCACCAGCAACATGAGTCCATCCGGTTTGGCCTTTACAGCAAACTCCATCATGCCCGGAATGCCTCTGCCGCCGGCGATGTTGCGGAAGTTGAATTTGGGAACGCCGGGAATACGCTTATCAAGATACGGCGCGATTGTGCGAATCCAGATGTCCGATCCCCCTGCGACGGGGAAGGGAATGATGGTCTCTATCGTCTTCCCTTCATAGTACGGCGTTGCCGCCCACACCGGGGTGGCGAGCGCGAACGGCAATCCAATAGCGGCAAGCCATCTCCCTATTGGCCGTCCAGCTTTGAAATGAATCCTTCTCATAACATCCCCCAATTGATTTTCTTCACCTCACCCATACTGTCTTCCATCTTGATGTGTCAAGGACGAAAAATTTGCCGTCCGTTACCACCAAGGCTGCTTATTGGAGTGACGTAATTTTCACCACGAAGGCACGAAGGACACGAAGGACACCAAGAACACGAAGCCAAATCCCAGAGGGCGGGTTGCAAACCCGCCCCGGCAAATCCAATTCCTTTTTGCGAACTTTGGGTGGCGCAAGTTCCTTCGCGTTCGCTCAGGACAAGCTTTGCGGCTAATTCTCTTATTCTTTGGTTGCGACTCTGCCGCGCTAGGATCTTCGTGGTGAAATATCCGTTCCTCCTTGGCATGCTTTGCGCGAGATATTCCGAGTTACGGTTGCGGCTGTGCCGGGCTAGCTCCTTCGTGGTGAATACTCCTCCACAGTAAACCCGGAACGATCTCCAAAGAAAAATGGCGAGAATTTGCACAAGCTCGTCAAACTCCATATAAGCTCGACTTGGATCAGGCAAAGGAGCGTCACATGATAACCCGAATCAACTCCCGCGGCTGGCGGTTTCCCATGAGTTTTTTTATCGCCTGGTTTCTCCTGTCGTGCTGTCTGTCAGGCGACGGAACGGCCCTCGCTCAGACCACCCCATTCTACAAAGACAAAACGATTCGCATCGTCGTCGGCTTCACTGCCGGCGGTCTGTACGATCAGTACGCCCGCCTGCTGGCGCGCTACATGGGCAAACACATACCCGGCAATCCGAACATCATCGTGCAAAACATGCCCGGCGCCGGCTCGATCATCGCGACCAATTACGTTTCCAGCGTCGCCAAGCCGGACGGCCTCGCCCTTGGCATGATCGGCAGCGGCATTTACTTGGACCAATTACTCGGTGTCAAAGAAGCGCAATACGACGTGCGCAAAATGCATTTCATCGGCAGCGTCGATCAACGGGATTTGCTGTTGTATATGCGCGCCGACGCGCCGTGGAAATCCGTGGAAGACATTCTCAACGCCAAGGAACTGCCCAAATGCGGCGCGACGGGAACTTCCGATCTCACCACGATCATGATCAACATCATGGAGGAGACCCTCGGCACGAAGTTCACCAACGTGCGTGGCTATCCCGGCGGCGTCGAGATCGATCTCGCGATTGAAAAAGGTGAGCTGCATTGCCGCGGCACCGGCATCACGACGCACTTCGCCCGCGAGCCCTATCCTACCTGGCACAAGACCGGCTTCGACCGCCATATCCTCCAAACCGGAATTAAAAAGGACCCGCGCATCGCCGACGCGCCGACGCTTCCCGATCTTATGGATAAAAGAAAAACCCCGGCCATCAGTCGAAACGTAGCAAAACTCTTGCTGCTCTCCGCCACGGTGGGGCGGCCTCTGGTGACCACGCCGGGGGTGCCCGCCGACCGCGTAAAAATGCTGCGTGAAGCCTACATGAAAGCCTTCAAAGAGCCGGAGCTGCTCGCGGAAGCCAAGAAGGCGCGCATGGAAGTCGAGTTACTCGCCGGCGATGATGTGGAAAAAGACATGCGCGACGCGATCACGCAGCCGAAGGATGTCGTGGCGCGGGTGAAGAAATTAATGGAGTAGCCGGCGGAATCGTCGGCGCGCATGGCCGTACGCCCGTACGAGAAACTATCTATTGAAGCCCTACATCGTTTATGCCGCTCTCGCCCTTGCGATTCTGTTTCTCGGCGGCGCGGAAGTCGAAAGCCAAATCCGCGACGTCATGAACCAGCCGAAAGACGTGATCGAGCGGGTGATGAAACTGTCGCAGTAACCTATGAAACCATTCGTTTGGGTTACCGCCCTTTTGTTCGCGCTATTATTTCTGGCGGGGGCGGCCTTCACGGCAATAGACGCTGTAACCGAAACCGACTTTCTCACCAGTCCCAAATCGAAGGTCGCCGCGGCATGGTTAGTGACTGGACTGATGTTCTTGTCACTTGGCGTGCGCGGCTGGAGAACCCACCGGCGAAAGAGCGGAGCGCGCAGTTCGTCACGGGCCGGTCAAGCGCTGGGCTGAAATCATACTGCTTCTGGGTTCAATGTGAAGGCGTACTCACCATGAAGTGTGTCCGTGCGGGGATGATCTGCAGAACGAAGAGGCCGCCTGGGTTCCGTCATACCCGCGAAAGCATGTCCTGAGCATTCGTCGAAGGGCGGGTATCCAGGCTAACTCGGCAGAGAACCAACCTGGATTCCCGCGTGCACGGGAATGACGAGTCGGGGGGAGGACCCTGCGGAGGTAAATTCCTCCATTTTCATGATCTGTGGGCGAGCGTAAGCTCATGAATTACTTCGTGGTGAATAATTTGAGGTGATTGTGCCAGGTTACCCACAGAGACGCCTGGAGAATCCAATTTACTTCCCCGACTCCAACTCTTTCCACGCCGCGCGTGCGAAGGAAAAATCGCGCACGTCATCAAGCGTTCGCTTCTTGTCGTTTGCCAAACGATCGATGAAGTTCTCCATCTCGCCATCACTCATGGTGCCGTCGCGCTGAATGGTTTTTAGCTCCACGTCATAGGAGCGCGCGGCGATCTCCGGGGTCTGCTTGACCCATTGCAGTAACACGCGAATCGTTTCCTGGCGGTTCTCCTCGATCAAGCGATTCGCCTTGAGGATCGCCCTGACGCCGCGCCGCACGAACTGCGGATTCTCTTTGATCAAGCGATCCGAGGCGAGCACTTTGACGCCGGATCGTTGCGCCATCAGATCGTGCGGCGGCGACAGCGCGGTCACTTCCACCGCGCCGGTGAGCACCGACTGCAAGCGCACCGAAGTGTCGCCCAACGCCACCGGCTGAAGCTGGGCCGGGTTGACGCCTTTCGATTTGAGCAATTCTTCGGCGACCAGATGATCGGCGCCGCGAATGCTCGACACGCCGAGCTTTTTGCCTTTCAAATCGTGAATATCTTTCACGCTCGGGTGAGCGATCAAATAGTACACGCCCTTCTTGAACGCGACCAGCACGATCTTCAGCGGAAAACCGGAAAGAATGCCGCGCACCGTGCTAACGAACGTCCCGGTGAATGCGACATCGCCGTTTATCAGCGCCATCGCGCCGAGGCGCGGGTTGGCTTGAATGATTTCAACATCCATCCCTTCTTCGCGAAAAAACCCTTTGCTCGCCGCCACGTAAAACGGCACGCTGGTATTGCTCCGGCTGGAGATTGAAATGCGCACCTTCTGCGCCTGCGCCTGGGCGGTATCGTCGATGGCTAAACTGCTAAGCCAGACGAACCATAACATCAGAGTTATGATTCGAACTATTCCCATCTCTCGACTCTCCACTTGGCGATCTTTGCGTCTTTGCAAGACATTGCCCATAACCAATTCCAGTTTCTGCGCCATCCTCGATCCTCCATCCTCGATTCTCGGCTCCCTTCACTTCACCGCGTCCAACTCCTTCATCGCTTGGCGCGCAAACGAGAAATCGCGCACTTCATCCAGCGGACGGCGCTTCTCGGCGAGCCGGTCCATCTGAAACTCGATCTCGGCATCAGTCATCTGGCCGTCTCTGGCCAACTGTTTAAGTTCAACGTCGTAGGAACGCGCCGCCGATTCCGCCGTCTGCGGCACGCGCTGGGTCATGATGCGGATGGTCTCTTCGCGGTTGGCATCGATGAACTTATTCGCCTTTAGCGCGGCGCGAATGGTGCGCCGGAGAATCTGTGGATTCTCTTTGATCAAACGATCCGAGGCGAACAGACCTGAAGACGGCACACCGATCTCCGGCGGTCCCGAGAGCGCTTTCAGCCCTTGTTGTTGCAGCATCAGATCGTGCGGCGGCGACACCGAAACCGCTTGGACGAGGTTGGTAAGAACCGCCTGCGCGCGCAGCGCCGGCTCGCCCACCGCGATCGCTTGCACGAGATTGGGATCGATGCCTTTCATGCGCAGCAGCTCTCTGCCAATGATATGATCGCCACCGTTCACCGCGGTCACGCCGAGCTTCTTACCCTTGAGCTCTTGCACATCCTTGATGATATCTGGGCGTACCATCAGGTAGTAAATGCCCTTCTTGAGCAGAACGAAGACGGTCTTCATCGGCAGGCCGTGGACAACGCCGCGAAAGGTGCTGACGAACGATGTAGTAAAAGTCACATCGCCGTTTAACACCGCCATCGCGCCGAGCCGCGGATTGACTTGGATGAACTCGACTTCTAACCCCTCGTCTCTGAAAATCCCTTTTGCCTGGGCGACGTAGTAGGTCGTGTTGGTATTGCTCCGGCTCGACAGCGAAATGCGAATTTTTTGCGTTTGTGCACCGGCGGCAGACGCGCACGATAACAGTGCGATCGTCAGCAGCCAAAAACTAAACCCACAGTGATTAAAAGTTCTTTTCATTCAGATCTCCTAATTAGGCACGCAACTCTCTCGCCATTGAAAAATCCGCGACTTTACTGGGCGCAACATTAGACGACAACAGTTGGAAACCCCATTTAAGGGTTCCACGCTGAACTCTGAGTGGTCAACAACAAATAGGCCACTAACCGTCAAGGGTCAAGAACGGTTCACCTCGGGGAAACCTATTTACAACACTGATGGACTTGGACTAGAATCCGCCAACCCCATGAAGCTGAGAATGTCGGCGTTTCTTATCGCTTTGTTATCGGCGGTGGCCGCCTTTGCCAATCCTTACCTGCCTAAACCAGGCGAACGGCCGATCACCATTCGGCTGGCAACCTCAGCGGTCTCGGGCGGATTCGTGCATTTATATTCCGCTCTCGACTACGGGATTTTGGAGAAGTATGGATTCAAACCGGAGCATATCTACATTCGCGGCCAATCACCGGCGCTCGCCGCGCTAGCCAACGACGAGCTCCAGTTTAACTACGGCGCCGCCGACGGCAGCCTTCCCGGCTTGGCTGCCGGCGTCGAAGTCAAAGTCGTCGCTTCTCCCCTCGTCAAGCTTCCCTACGTCCTGGTCGCGCGCAAAGATATCCGCAGGCCCGAAGACCTCAGAGGAAAAGCCATCGGCGTCACCCGGCCCGGCGATTTGAGTGCGCGGCTGTCACGGGCGGTGCTGAAGAAATTTGGCTTATCTACCGACGATGTCACGATTCGGCCGATCGGCGGCAGTCAAACGGAACGCTATCAAGCGATGCTCGGCAACGTGGTTCAAGCAATCCTGGTTACCCCGCCTTTAGATGTCCGGGCCAAGAACGATGGCTTTAACATCCTCTACCGGTTGATCGATCTCGAACTGCCGTTCATTTACAGTTCCTTGATGACCAATTATAAGATGCTGCGGGAGCGGCCCGACATCGTCCAGCGCATGGTCGCCGCGCTCGCCGAAACCGTCTACTTCGTCGAGAAAAATCCCGACAAAGCCAAAGCCGCTATCGCCAAAGCGATGCGCACCAAAGACGAAGAAGCGCTGCAGGTTTCCTACAACGTTTACGCCAAGGAGATCGTCGACCGCACCATGGTCGTGCCGGGGAAATCGGTCAGCGAAGCGGTGGAAATCGCCCGTGAGACGGGAACCATTGTGAGGCGTAAAGCGGAAGAACTCTACGACAACAGCTTCGTGAATAATTTAGAAAAAAGCGGCTTTCTCAAAGAGCTTTGGGGAAATGAGAATTACCGGCGTTGAATATTTTGACTTAGAGTTCCTGAAAACAAACTTCAAACGTCCTTTTCTTGTTTACAATCGTGTCATGTCTGGCATAGAGTTCGGCCCATGAAATTAGGAATCGTAGCGTTTCTACTCGCTATCTTTCAGGCAAGCGCCTTCGCCAACCCGTACCTGCCCAAACCCGGCGAACGGCTCCTTTCGATGAGAATTTCCACCTGCGCCGTTTCCGGCGGCTTCATCCATCTCTACACGGCTCTCGACAACGGGCTGTTCGACAAGTACGGCATCAAGTTGGAGAACATCTTTATCCGCGGCAGCGCCCAGAACCTGACCGCTCTGGCGACCGACGAAGTTCAGTTTACCTACTGCGCTTCCGACGCAATTATCCCCGGCATGGCAGCGGGGATCGAGGTCAAGATAGTGGCATCTCCCCTGGTGAAGCTGCCGTATGTCTTGGTAACCCGAAAGGAAGTCAGGCGGCCAGAGGATCTCAAGGGCAAAGCTTTGGGTATCGCGCGTGCAGGCGACTTGAGCGACCGGCTCTCGCGCGCGGTTGTAAAAAAATTGGGCCTGCCAATAGAAGCAGTAACAATCCGGCCCATCGGCGGCAGCCAGGGCGAGCGCTATCAAGCCATGGCAGCCGGTATCGTCCACGGCGTGATCATCACACCGCCCCTCGATGTGCGCGCCAAAAACGAAGGTTACAACGTGATGTATCGACTGATCGATCTCAACCTGCCGTTCATCTACAGCTCGCTCCACACCAGTTATAAAATGCTCCGCGAACGTCCTGAGATCGTCCAGCGCATGGTCGCCGCCTTTGCCGAAATCGTCTACTTCGTCGAAAAAAATCCCGACAAAGCCAAAGCGTCGGTGGCTAAAGCCATGCGCACCAAAGACGAAGCGGCGCTACAATCCGCCTACGATGTGTACGCCAGGGAAATACTCGACCGCACGATGGTCGTCCCCGGCAAAGCGGTCGCCGAAACCGTCGAACTCGGTCGCGAAAGCGGCAGCCCAGTAAGAAAAAAGCCGGAAGAAATCTACGACAACAGCTTCGTCAACAATCTGGAAAAGAGCGGCTTTCTGAAAGAGCTTTGGGGTAGTGAAAACTATCGGCGGTAGGAACGCTTTATGCCCGTACTTCCACGCGGGGAACTCTCCGCTCGCGCTTCCCTGTCATACATAGTCATAGACGCGATCCGCTAACTGCTGCCCTTCGCTACTGACGTCGGTGATCGTCGCCTTTCAATCGCAATAGCCATCCTTGTGCCAATTTCAAAAGCACGGTCCAGGTCAAACTCAGCGAAGTCTCTATCGCGCAGCACAGGTCTCAACTGCGGCTCGACTTGCCGGCGC
>JAERMN010000371.1 GCA_016844625.1 Deltaproteobacteria bacterium | reverse complement strand
TCGAAGAGATCACCCGATTAGCCAAACTGTTCGTCCAATGCGGCGTGGAAAAGATTCGCTTAACCGGCGGCGAGCCGCTGGTGCGCCACGATTTGGAACTTTTAGTCGAAAAACTTTCCGCGCTCGACGGCCTGAAAGACCTCTGTCTTACCACTAACGGCGCGTTGCTTGCCGAACGGATTGGGGCGCTCAAACGGGCGGGTTTGCAGCGCGTTAACGTCAGCATCGACACTTTGGACCCGGAGAAATTCAAGCGCATGACCAAGCGCGGCGATTTGGCCAAAGTGCTCGCTGGCATCTTCGCCGCAAAAGACGCCGGGTTGGCGCTGATTAAGCTAAACGCCGTCGTCGAGCGTGACGTTAATGACGACGATATTTTGCCGCTGGTCGAGTTTTGCCGCGAGCATGGCTTTGCCATGCGGTTTATCGAGTATATGGATGTCGGTAATTCGAATAACTGGACGTCGGCGAAATTAGTTTCGAAGAAGGAAATTATTGAGAAGATCAACGCGCGCTATCCGCTCAAGGAAATCGGCCGCGATCAGGGCAGCGCGCCGTCAGTGGATTACGAATTTGTCGATGGCCAGGGCGATATCGGCGTGATTGCGTCGGTGACCGAACCGTTTTGCTCGAGCTGCACGCGCGCGCGGGTCACTGCCGATGGTAAGATCGTTACCTGCCTGTTTTCCTCGGTCGGCCATGATGTGAAGGCCAAGCTTCGAGGCGGCGCGACCGACGCAGAGATCGCCGATTTCATCGCCAATATCTGGCGCAAGCGAACCGACCGCTACTCGGCGCAACGGTTAGAAGCGCTCAAGTCGTCGAACTACGATCCCAAGAGCCACAAGAAAATTGAAATGATCTCGCTCGGCGGCTGATCGAGTCGGCGATTCCTACCTGGATTTATGGCAGGAGACCGCGCCGCTCTAAACTGACGCGCTGTTCCGGGGTGAGCTTGTCGGTGCGGACATAACCGCGATCTTCGTAAGTGCGGCTGCAGTTCTCGACAAACGCGGCGCTAAAGTTCGCGCCGAAACCGAGACCGCTCGCGCTGCACTCAGCGGTGGCGCCGCTTTGGGGATGAATCATGTTTGCACCGTGGCTTGAACAACCTGTAAGCGTGGTGAGTAAGATTGTTAGTAAAAAAAGGTAGCAGGTGAGCGGCCTTTTTGAGATCGTCATAGGTTCACCTCCAGCACAAGTGGGTTTCCTGTTTCGCATCCTTTGTTGTTGACCACGCTGATTTCAGCGTGGAACCCTTAAATGGGGTTGCCAAAGGGGGCGAGCATCCCCTTTGCGATATTTTAATTGGCGCCGGGGTCAATACCCCGGCCGCGCAGTGGCTTCGTTTATTAGACGAATAAGTTCGAATAGTGCTACTGTTGCGCCGCTAATTATTGCACGCCAAGAACGTTTACCATAGTTACGGACTCGCAGATTTGCCCAAGGAGTTGGCTCATGTTGCTCAAAAACAAAATCGCTCTGGTGACGGGCTCGACGCAGAACATCGGCTTGGCCATCGCCCGCGCCTTCGCCCGGGAAGGCGCGAAAGTTGTCGTCCACTCGCGTCACGAAGCGGATGCGCGCAAAGTCGCGCAGGAGATTAATGGCGACTTTTGCATCGCCGATGTCTCAGACGCGACCCAGGTCGCGGCGATGTTCGAGCACATCAAAAAAACCCATGGGCGCTTGGACATTCTGGTCAACAACGTAGCGCATTCGACCAAGGGCGGCATCCTCGATATCACGCTTGAAGAATGGAATCGCATTCTGGCGATCAATCTTACTGGCTACTTTCTCTGCATCCAGCACGCCGGTCGCATGATGCAAGCGCAAGGCAGCGGCAGCATTATTAATATCTCCGCCGGTTCCGGCGAGCGCTCGAGTCCGGGCGGCGCGGCCTATTCGATCTCCAAGGGCGCGATCAATTCGCTGACCAAGCAGGCCGCGGCCGATCTCGCGCCGACGGTGCGCGTGAACGGCTTGATCTCCGGTCTGGTCGGCACGCCGATCGGTTTCAAAGACATGGGCAACCGCAAACCTGAGTACGACATGATACCGCTGCGCCGCATCGGCCAGCCGGATGATGTCGCTGAAGCGGCGGTGTTTCTCGCGTCGGACAAAGCGAGCTACATCACCAATTCGATCCTGCCAGTCGACGGCGGGCGGCTAAACTCCATGGGCAGCGGCAGCGCGCGCTGAGCGGTTGATTTGAACGATGCTCGCGAGATTGCTCGTGCTCGCATTGTTGACGGTCTTGTCGAACGCCAGCTGGGCGTTCGGTGTAACCTATGATGATTTAAGATCGGCCGGCGTCAAACGCTGCGAATCGATTGATGCGTCCGAAAATCAGAGCGGCCTGGCATTCAATCCCGACGGTTATCGCTCCTACTACGTTGCCTCCCAATGCTTCCAGAGAGTCGCGGTTGAGTTCCGCGACGAAAGGCTATGTGCGCCGGTGAAGGAAAGACGGTCGCTGTTTTCGTCGAGTTGGGGTTATTCGAAAGCGAATTGTCAAAAACTGGTGCGCGAGGGGATCGCCGCCGACCGCAAAATTCTCGAAGACCAAAAGAGCCGTTACTTACAGGGGCCGGTGCGACTGCGCGATTTTCGCATCGAAGCCAACGGCAATGGCCGCGACTTCGATATCATTCCGTCGTTCGTCGGTGCCGCGGCGGACGGTTATTCGCTGCGCTTTGACATCTTAGTTTCGCAATCAACCGCTCAAACCGCGTTGCTGCACGCCTCTGGCTATCACATCGACGGCAGCAGCAATCTCAGGATCTATATCCGCCAGGAAGATATACGCAAGCGCTTTCCCCAGTTTGCCTTGAACCATCCTTACATCGTGCGGGCGAGTCTGGTGCTTTCAATTGGCATCGGCGGCCAAAGCGGTAAATGGAGCGATGAGTTCATTGAAAAAATCTTTCCGGCAAAAGCACGCACTCAGATCATGGAGAAGGAAATCCAGTTTTGAGATGTCGCCTATCGCCGTCAACGACTAGCCTGGATGAGATTTCATGACCCTTTCACTATCCCGCGACGGTTGGTTACTGTTCGCCACCTGTGGTGTGCGCTCATTGGCCTACGGCTTTCTCTCCGTCATCCTTGGGCTCTATCTCGACGCCATCGGTTTGAGCACGACGGCGATCGGCTGGATCTTCACCGCGGCGCTCGCCGGCGGCGCGGTGATGACGATTATCATCACCGCGATCGCCGACAGCTTTGGGCGAAAATTTTTGCTAATCGCCGGCGCGCTCCTGATGGCGCTCGCCGGTTGGGTGTTTGCCATCAGCGATAATCCAATCCTTCTCACCATCACCGCGATCTTCGGCACGATCAGTCCGTCGGGAAAAGAAGTCGGGCCGTTTCTGTCTCTCGAACAAGCGATCCTGCCGCAGACCACGAGCGATCAAAACCGCACGGCGGTGTTTTCGGCGTACAATCTCGTTGGATCGTTCGCCGGCGCGCTTGGCGCTCTGGCCGTCAGCCTGCCATCGTTGTTCTCATTGACGGCGCTTGCCGGTTACCGATTCTTGATCTGGGGTTACGTCGCCTCGGCAGTTGTGCTTGCGCTCTTGTTCGCGCTGCTGTCGTCGCAGGTCGAAGCCAAAAAGAAAACTGAATCAACGACAATCAACGTCGGTTTGCAAAAATCCCGCGGCATCGTCGCGAAGCTCGCCGGGCTTTTCGCCCTCGATGCTTTTGCCGGTGCATTCATCGTCCAGAGCATCGTCGCTTACTGGTTTTTTCTCCGTTATCAAACGGATCTAAACGCGCTGGGCGGGATTTTCTTTGGCACGAATATTTTCGCCGCTCTCTCCTTCCTCGCGGCGCCGGCGATCGCGCGCCGGTTCGGCCTACTCAACACGATGGTGTTTACACACCTGCCGTCGAATTTTATGCTGCTCTTGGTTCCACTGATGCCGAACGTGGAATGGGCAATAGCCGTATTGCTGTTACGCCATCTGCTGTCGCAAATGGACGTGCCAACGCGCCAGTCGTACACGATGGCCGTGGTCGATGCCGACGAACGCGCGGCCGCAGCCGGCGTGCTCTCCGTCGCGCGCAACGCCAGTGCGGCGATCGCGCCGCTGTTTACCGGAGCGATTCTAGCGATTCCGTCGCTGGGATTGCCCTTCTTGCTGGCCGGAGGAATTAAGGTTGTCTACGACCTGTGGATCTTCGCCGTGTTCCGGCATGTGAAGCCGCCGGAGGAGGAAACCTGAACATGTCGGGCCAGTTTTCTGGCGACTTTACT
>JAERMN010000370.1 GCA_016844625.1 Deltaproteobacteria bacterium | reverse complement strand
ATAGCCTGTGACCAAACGCGGCTCTTTCATGTCCAACATGTAGGCGAACAGCCGGGCCATGGTGTAGAGACTGTGGCCCACGGCTGGGGCGCCGATGCGCACGCCGGTGGCGGCGCTGAGTTTTTCCTTGGTCGTGAAGCCGGCGCCCTTGCGCGTGATGAATCCGTAAGGCGCGTAACGCGCGTGGGAGCCGAGATAGATGAACTTGTCGAGATCGTAGAGCACGTCGGTCTCGCCAAACAGTGTGCCTTGGATCATGCCGGTGAGCATGGCGCCGATGGTCAAGCCGTCGGGCCGAACCGACTTGTACATGTGATTGGCCGCCTTGCGTCCGCCGGCGCCGGGCATGTATTGCACGACGATGTTAGGATGGCCGGGTATATGTTTTTTCAAGACCGGAATCACTGCGCGTGTACGCAGATCGCCTGCGCCGCCGGCGTCAGTGCCGCTGACGAGAAGAATATTCTTGCCTTCGTAAAGGGGCGTCTGGGCCAATGCAATGGAGACCATGGCGAGCCACTGCGCCAGCAGGAGGAAAACGGCAAACACGACGATTTGAAGTTTGAATTTTTTCATTAGTTGGTCAGCTCCCACCAGTTTTTATCCAGATCGCTGAAGATAAAGTTGCTGGCGCCGTTTGAAGTTTCTAGTTTGCCGACCTCGGTGACGCCTAGAGATTGTCCATTCGTGGTAAATTCGCGATGGGCTTGTTCGACTTCTATGGCTGATCCGAGTTGCAATGCGAAACGGTTGACCGGCGCTAAGTATTGGCGCGGGCTGCGTTGCAAGACAACAACGTACCACGGGCTCGCCGGATGTTTGATGTACTGGGCGGTATTGAAACCGGCGGCGATTTCCAATCCGAGAACCTCGACGTAGAAACGCCGGCTGCGCTCGACATCGTCGCACTGAAGCGTGCCGTGGGTAAAAGCTTGCGGCAGGTAGCCGCGGCCGGGGAATTGTTCACTGGTTATCGCGCTTTGCCAATGGCCCGCCGTGTGTGAGCGTCCGTGCAGTGCGCCGCCGGGATTGTAGTACTCGATCTCCAAATGATTGCCGCCGGGCTCGCGAAAATAAATCGAGTAGGCGAAGTGCGCGCTCTGCGGTTTGGTGATCTTGCTCAGGCGATACTTCCCTTTATTCGCTTCGACAAAGTCCCATGCTGCTTCGACTTCTTTGTGGCTGGCGACGCGAAAGCCGTAGTGGTTGTCGAAAGTCTTCTCCGGCGCGCCGGGACCGCCTTCGTGAACGATTAGCTTCCAGTCGGTGTTAGGGTGCTTGACCGTCGCTTCACCCGATTTGCGTTCGATCACTTCCATGGCCAAGAGGTCAGTGAAGACAGGCAGAGTTTCATCAAGCGAGCGGCATTCGTAATGACCGGCGATGAGCCCGGTAGTTTTAAGCATGATCTATCTCCCCTTTCGCATAACTACTTACCTAAATCGCAACTCGCAAGAGGCCAGAAGACGCCAGCCAAAATCTGGCTTTCGCATTGACCAGGTTGTTGAAAAAAGCTTCGGAATGCTTCGAGAGCCTCATGCTTCGACAGGCTCAGCAGAACGGAAAATTATCAATGAATCAAATCCGACCTTCCTCCTGATTCCTCGACGGGCTCGGAACTAAAGGCCGTCGAGGAAGCCTGCCGTGAGGCTTCTCGAACGGTCGACGGACTCTTTTTTTACTTCACAGCCCGTACAGCGCCTTGGCATTATCGCAGACGATCTTTTTTGCCAGCTCCGGCGTGAGCCGTGGATCGGCGCTTAAATTGTGCAGCGCCAGCAGTTCCGTCGCGCTGTCGGCGTGGGCGTAGTCCGAGCCGATGACGATATTGTCGTCGCCAAGCTTGCTGACGATATACGGGATATCGTCGGTGGTTTCGCAGGCGACGAAGATGCGATCTTGCTTGAGGAAATCCCGGCTGAGCTCTTTGCCCTTGATGCGAAAGCGTTTGGACAAGTCGGTGTAGGTGTAAGGCAACCACTCGGCGCTGATTTCCAAGAAGCCGATGCGGAGTTTGGGGAAACGATCGGGTATCCTGTCCATCACCATGGAGTGAAAACCACCGACGCAGTTTAGCTTAAACTTCGAGAATCCGACGCTCTCGCATTTGTAATAGTTATACAGCGTCGCGCTGCCGTTGGCGGCGTGGACGCCGATGGCGATGTCCAAGCGGCTGGCCTCTTCGTAGACCGGGAAGAAATAAGGATCGCTCAGCAGCCGATCGCCTTCGGTGCCGCGCATAAAGATCGCGCAGGCGCCGTTTTCCTTGGCGAAGCGCGCTTCGGCGAGCGCCTGGTCCATGCTCATCAGTGGCACCACCGCGGCCCAACGTAGACGTTCCTTTTCCCGCTTCCAGAGCGTGGCGAGCCAGCGGTTGTAGCTGCGGCAAAGCGCCAGCTCGGCTTCGGGGCGCGGCGTGAGCGGTATTAAGAACAGAGTCGGGTAGAGCACTTGGATGTCGACGCCGAGCTCGTCCATATGCTTGATGCGGGCGGCGACATCGCGCATCTCGCGCGACGCTTGCGGGGTGTTGCGGCCGACGTTGCCGGATTTCAATCTGAGCGTGCCGTCGACCAGCCAGTATTCGTCTTTCGAGTCGCCGTCGGTCGAGCCGACAAGTTTTGGCCGGTATTTTTTATCCGCGCCGTCCATGGACTCCCAGGTTTGTTCGGTTTCTAAAACATGCGCGTCCGCGTCGATGGTCAGCATTAAACTCTCCTCATTTCGAAACGGATTCTTCAGTCGCGGTTCATAACACTTGAAATTATTTTGGGCAATACGGCGCGCCGCGTCCACCGAGGCGAATTGACTTGGCTATTCGTTTACTTATACTCAGATGACTTTGCCGCCAACTGGGTTGTTATCATTAGGACAAGAAAGAGGTGCAATTGTGACATTCTCGATTATCAAAAACGCAGTGAAACTCTCGCTCTGGTTGATGGCCATCGGTGGCCAAATCGCTTGGGCACAAAGCGACGACCGGGTGAAGATGATCGAGGCGGCGAAAAAAGAGGGCAAGCTGAATTGGTACACGTCGACCAACCTAACCGAGTCCAAGCCGCTGCTCGACGACTTCGAAAAACAATACCCGTTTATCAAAGGCGAAATCATCCGCGCCAGCGGCGAGAGAACGCTCAACCGCATCGCCACCGAGGCGCGCGCCAATCGCTCCGAGTTCGATATCGTGACGATCAGCGAAGTCGATGCTCTGGTCGAGGCTAAATTGCTCGCGCCCTATCGCTCGCCGGAAGCGGCAAGCTTCATTCCCGAATTCAAAGAGCCGAACGGCCATTGGACGGCGGTCTATATCAATTACACGACCATCGGCTACAACCCAAAGTTGGTGAGCGAGAAAGATGCGCCGAAACAGTGGGACGATTTGTTGGACCTCAAGTGGCGGGGCAAGATTTCCATCGACCAAGAGCAGTACCCATGGTTCGGCACATTGCACAAAGCTTGGGGGCGCGAGCGGGCGCAGAAATACCTGCGCGCGATGGCGAAGCAAAACATCCAGTGGCGCAAAGGCCATACGCTGATCGCCCAGCTGATGGCCGCGGGCGAGTTTCCGCTCGGGGTTATCTATGCGCATCGCGTCGAGGAAATGAAGCAACGAGGCGCGCCGATAGAATGGGTGAGCACCGTCAATCCAATCGTCGTGACTGTCAATGCCGCGGGCTTGAGCACCAAACCGCAGCATCCGAATGCGGCGAAGCTATTCTATGATTTTCTTTTGTCCAAGGCCGCGCAGCAGCGCCTACGCGCGCTGCGCCGGATACCGGCGCGTCCTGACGTGGAGCCTTTCTCGCCGCGCATGGAGCAGTCGAAGCTGAAATTGCAGGTCGAGCCTTCACAGACCGGGCCGCAGTTCAACGCGACGATCAAAGAGTTCCGGGAGATCTTCGGGTTGTAACGTGAAATTTTCCGACGTCGATGCGGTTCACGATTCACCACGAAGGGCACGAAGTCGGAAGAAGAAGTTGACCACAGAGGGACAAAGGGCACATCGGCCGAAGATTCGGATTCGGGAATTAGCCGCATCCTTCGACGGGCTGCTATGTGGATGTCAAGTTAATAACACGCGAAGGGCGCAAATAAGAAATGAGACGTAGGGGCGGGTCGACTCTTATCCCAACTTTGTGCCCTTTGCGTTCTTTGCGGCTAATAATCTCTTAACTGATTTGTTGTGGCTTTGCCGACACCGAATGACTAACAACTGCGCAGCACCTTTCCCGGATACATGCCTGTATGCTTGCCGTTCTTCATCAGCACCGAGCCGTTGACGATCGTGTAGTGGATTCCTTTGGCGCCTTGAATATAGCGCGGGGCGCCTTCGGGGAGGTCATTGACCACTTCCGGTTTGGTTTGATCGATGGTGTTAGGATCGAAGACAAAGATGTCGGCGGCCATGCCGCGGCGCAGCAACCCGCGGTCGTGGATGCCGAAGATCGACGCCGGCAGGAAGGTCAGTTTTTTGATTGCGTCTTCCAACGTCATGAGCTTTCGCTCGCGCACCCAGTAGGCGAGCATGAGCGTCGCGAAGCCGAAGCCGGGGTTGCCATTGGCCACATGAGCGCCGGCGTCGGACTGACCGAGCAGAACATTGGGGTTGGAGAAAATTTCTTTCACCGCTTGCTCATCGCCTTGAGTCGTTGAATCTTCGAAAGTCGTTGCTAAATCTTCCGAGAGAGCGAGATCGAGCATGGCGTCAATCGGACTCTTGTGTTGTTCGTTCGCTAGCTCGGCGATGCTCTTGCCTTCCAGGTGATTATTTTCTTCACGGGCAACTTTCTTGACGCTGATCAAATCCCAGCGGCGCGAAAAATCGATCGGCGCGCCTTGCGTCGTATC
>JAERMN010000045.1 GCA_016844625.1 Deltaproteobacteria bacterium | reverse complement strand
AGCACACCGCAAACGATTTCAGGCGGCGGTGTTACGGCGAAGGTGACTTATCTGAATCCTGGCACTACCGATGAGCCGCGATTTCAGGTCGTGCTCGACACCCATTCGGTCGACGTAGACGCTTACGATCTGAAGAGCATAATCGTTCTGCGTGACGACGCCGGCAAAACCTATGTTTCCACGGGAGTGGAAAACAAAGGCAGCGGGCATCATCGGGAAGCGACGCTGGGATTTCCTAAAGTATCGTCGGACGCCAAGCGCGTAGAGCTGGTGATCAAGGAGATCGCAGGAGTCAAGGAAAGAGTGTTCCGCTGGAACGTTGACTAAATCGCTCTGGAGTTAGATAAGCGAATTTAGCTAAACAAAAAGGAGATTGTCATGAAAAAAATTGTTGCGGTGACGGTTCTATCGGTGGCGCTAGGTGTTTTCCCCGCACTGGCCCAGGAGAAAAAGGATATGCCCATGAAAGAGGGAATGCCGATAAAGGGTGAAGGGATGAAAGGCGGCGGCATGATGATGGAGAGGATGAAGGAGATGCAGCAAAGAATGGCAGAGATGCACAAAGGCATGGGCGGCATGATGAAGGGCGATGACATGCAGGGTATGGGGAAAATGATGGGCCACATGGGGAAGATGATGGGGAGCGGCCAGATGACACCTGAAGAAATGGAGAATATGTCGAAGATGATGGGCGATATGTCCGGCATGATGAAGCAAATGTCAGAGTGAATGAAGATGGGGATGAAAAAGACTCAGTGAGCGCTATCTGCATGTCGCAAGATTGCGTCGACAATGGCCGTGCGGGAGAACACAGGAGGCAGCAATGATTGGGATGATGAGTTGGTTTACAGGTGGATTACTATTGGCGCAGGAACGGGCCTATGAGTGGGGTTGGGGAATGCATCCCATGTGGGGAGTGTGGGGTATTGGGATGATGTTTATCATGCTGTTGTTTTGGGGTTTGGTTATCGTGGGTGTCGTACTTGGTATCCGGTGGCTAATCACCCAGGGCAAGGAATCGCGGTCCGATTCGGCGCTCGAAATCCTACGCCAACGATTCGCACGGGGAGAGATCAACAAGGAAGAGTTCGAGGCCAGGAAGCGCGATCTACTGTAGTCCAGAACGAAATGGGGAAGCGGCAATGCTTTACATTACCGAGACAAGCAAAGATTTCGAAACGGCTGTGAGAGATCTGGAAGAGGCACTGGAGCACCATAAATATGGGGTCCTTCACGTCCACGACCTGCAAAAGACGTTGAAGGAGAAGGGGGTCGATTTTCCGCACCGAGTTAGGATCTTAGAGGTCTGTAACCCAGAGCGGGCCAATCGGGTCCTGACGATCGACATGGCGGTCAACTTGGCGCTTCCATGCCGGATTTCTGTCTTCGAGGAGGGAGGCAAGGTCAAGATCGGGATGATCAAGCCGTCCTTTCTTCTCTCAGTCTTTCCGGGCTGGGAGAAGATGAAGCGGGAAGCGGAAGAGGTCGAGCAGGACACGATCCGTATTATCGAAGATGCCCGCTAGACGGATTCGACGATGGACTGAGATGAGCGACGACCTTGGGTTTGTCAACCACATGGTAGAAGGAATGGCTGTGCTAATAACAAAAGGAGGGGTCATGAAGAAGTTTATTTTACCGATGATTTTAGCCGGAGCGATCGGCTCTCTGCCCGTGCTTGCCCAGGAGAAAAAGGAAATGCCGATGAAGGAAGGCATGCCGATGAAAGGTGAGGGGATGAAAGGTGGAGGAATGATGATGGAGCAGATGAAAGACATGCAGGGAAGAATGAGCGAGATGAGAAAGGGCATGGGTGGGATGATGAAAGAAAAGGGCATGATGAAGGCCGAGCAGATGAAGGGGATGGGAAGGTCTATGGGGGATATGTCCGGCATGATGGGGAACATGGGACAGATGATGCAATCCGACAAGATGACAGCGGAGGAGATGGCGAACATGTCCAAAATGATGGGCGATATGTCGGGCATGATGAAACAGATGTCGGAACGGATGGGGCGGGGCATGAAAAAGACGCAGTAAAATCAGACCGCGATTTAGGGTTCGAGGATCATCTTGGAAGGTGGTGAAGACAATGACAATGGCAATGACGGAGAGGGGATTATGGACGGTGCTCCATGGGATGGTGTTTGGGACGATCTTTTTGCTGGCGTTTACCGGTGGTTTCGCATGTCTTTGGAGCCTCAAGCGAGCGCTGATCACTGAGCCCGGAATCAAAGTGCGCATCAAGAGGCTGATCATCGGTATGTGGACGATGGCCACTATGGCGTGGCTGACTGTTGTTTCTGGCACTTACATCGTCTACCCGTGGTATCGCGCAAAGGATACAGGGAGTCCCCGGTCTCTTCTCCTGGCTAACCCAGATACACAAGCATGGCACACTTTCGGGATGGAGTGGAAAGAACATGTAGGCTGGTTCGCGCCAATTTTGGCAACGGCAGCAGCCTTCATCGTGACGTACTACGGGGCAAGCTTGGCCGAGAACAATCGGTTACGCAAGTCAGTGCTAGTTCTGTTTACCGTCGCGTTTGCGGCCTCTGCCGTAGCTGGATTATTTGGCGCACTTCTCAACAAGGTTGCTCCGATTCAATAATTGCAGGAGGGCGGATATGAATGCACGGGCAGACTTTACAAAAACAGATGGTGTCGCAGCTGCCGCGGTCCTGGCCTCGGCTATCGGTGTGTTTACTACCGGTTCTCTGACCACGTTGGCTGAGATCAGTGAATCGTTAAAGACGGCCTTGGCGTGGTCCGGGGCGGTCGGACCCCTTATAGGTAAAACCGGCGTTGGTGTAATTGTCTGGCTGATTGTTTGGCCCATATTCCACGCCCTCTGGCGAGGCAAAGAAGTGAACTTTAGCGTCATCTATACTGCGTCGTTGATTCTTATTGCGCTCGGTTGGCTTCTTACTTTTCCTCCAGTCTTTGAGGCTTTCAGCGGCTAAGTAATTTACATTTTGTGGATGCATTCCGAGTGAGAAAAGGAGATTGAAGGCGAACACGTTTAGATGCGCGACAAGATAAACGGCATGATGAAGCAGATGTCGGAGCGGATATAGATGGGAACGAAAAAGCCACAGTAGCAGAAGCTGTGGGCTTGGGAATGGAGAGCTTTTGAAGCTTCAGATGAAATAACGACAATTATAAGCTGGTAGCTTAGTACAAGGAGGACATTCAAATGGCAAAAGATCCCGTATGCGGCATGAGCGTAGATGAAAAGAAAGCAGTTGGGACAGTCTCCCACAAAGGAAAAGTCTATTACTTTTGCTCCGCAAACTGCAAGGCGCAGTTTGAAAAGGCCCCGGAAAACTATCAGGCGAAGTGAGAATGACCTCCAACTCGGGCGAAGAACGATACTAAGGTTAGGAGACGCTGAACTCACCGAGCATGTCGCCAAGATGAACCGCGCGCCAGAGGACAAAAAGACGGACCTGATGGCCGCCGCCCTCACCCACGTGGTGGAGCAGCGGATCACCATGGATGCGCGAAAGGCAAAGGTGGAGGAGCAGATGATGAAGCACATGCAGATGGGCAAGGAATCCATGTCGCAATGCCCGATGACGAAGGGGATGAAGGGTATGGACGAAAAATCGGAGGATGCTCAAAAAGAACAGCAATGATTGCTGAGCGCCACAACGCCTCGCAGCACACTCTCTACGCCAACCAGACTGGAAACGCCGGAGACTGCACATCCGGCGCACATTCCAGTCTGCCTTGGCGGTGGTTAGGGTGGTTCTTTGCCGCCACGGTATTGACGAGTTTCGTTTTGAACGAAATCTGGGAAATGGCGCAAATGTCCGCTTACGTCGAAACGGCAGGACGTTCGTGGACGAGCACGCTCGGTCTTTGCACGCGGGCGGCGGTGGGTGATGTGGGAATTATCTTGGGCATTTACGCGGCGGGCGCGCTGGCCGCTGGCGATCTGGGCTGGGGTTTGCGCGGCCGTTGGAACATTTACGCCACGGTGGCTGTTCTGGGGCTGGCTTATGCGGCGCTGGTGGAACATGCGGCGCTGGCCGCCGGGCGCTGGTCGTACTCGGAGCGCATGCC
The DNA here is from genome assembly GCA_016844625.1 of Deltaproteobacteria bacterium. Classification (GTDB taxonomy): domain Bacteria; phylum Desulfobacterota; class Binatia; order UBA9968; family UBA9968; genus DP-20. The sequence goes on along the minus strand of JAERMN010000045.1, from coordinate 8,536 downwards.
CGTGGTGTTTGTGCTTGGCGCGGGCCTGTGGCCGCTACTTCAAATGACACTGCTGCCTCCGCTCACGTTCTGGATTGCCCGGTGGTGGGCTGGTCGCAGCGCAACGAGAGGGGCTTTATGATGAACCAAAATGACGGATGGATGGGCGGATGGATGGGCGGAGGGATGTGGACTTGGACGGTGATCGGCGTAGTGGTGGTGGTCCTGCTGGTCGTCGTGATTAACAACTTGTTCAAGAAATAATCGTGAGTTCACGACTCGCCTGTGAAGTGAACTGTTAACCATAGCTTTAACTTTAGGAGAGACAACATATGAAGAACTCCCAACCGCCTGCTTCAACCGCATTGCCGACCGAGTTGCTTGTGCCCGGCGCAGCGCCGGCTTTGGAGGTGAACATCACCGGCACTCTGGCGTCGGTGGACGTGATGCATCATGGCCGGGAGGTCACGATCATGCGCAATCAGAATCAGAGCAACTCTATCAATCCGGATTTCGCCAAGACTTCGCGCAAATGCCCACCATTCTGCATTCAGCCCAGTGAGCTGGCGCCTGGCGTGAAAACCATAGCTGAACTCGAAGTGTTGCACTTTCTCAAGAAAATAAGCGACGGCGATGCGTCCATGATGGTGATCGACTCGCGGACGCCGGCCTGGGTAGAAAAGGGCATCATCCCCGGGACGGTGAACATCCCGTGGGACACACTTAACATCGGCAAGTCGGATCCAGCCGCCGTGCAAGAAATTCTGGAAAACCAACTGGGCGCCAAGCGGCACGATGACTTCTGGAATTTCGACAACGTTAAGACGCTGGTGCTGTTCTGCAATGGCCCCTGGTGCGGACAGTCATCGACCACGATCGAGGACCTACTAAAAATCGGCTATCCGGCGGACAAAATCCTCTGGTATCGCGGTGGTATGCAGGATTGGGAAAGCCTCGGGCTGACAACTCTCAAGCCATTGGGCAAATAAACGTTTGCAGGCGGCACGACCACGACAACAGAAATCGATTTGGGAGCTGATCCCCTGTTGCGCACAGCGCCTCGTTGATTGAATTTCGATCTCAAAAACTGAAGGAGGAAAAGAAAATGAGTTGTTGTAGTGACGTGATGAAACCAATCGAAGCGTCTTCGTGTTGTACGCCGCAAGACACGGCGGCACAGGCTGCGCGAGCGATACGCGATTCAGGCTGCGGCTGCGCGCCTGTGGTTGAGGATACAAAAAAACTCAAGCTGGTCGGCGTCGTCACCGAACGTGACGTGTGTTGCAGCGTGGCGGCTGATGACCGGCGCGCTTCGGAAGTACGCGTCGAAGAGATCATGCGTCCCGCGTCTGCGTGTTGTGGCGCAGATGAGCCAGTTGAAGAAGCGCGCCGAAAACTCCACGAGCATCGCGCGACGAGCTTGCCCGTTGTGGACAAGGCGGGAGGCTGCTGCGGCACCGTCAGCGTCCACGGTTTGGCGAAGTCGTAGAGCAACAGACGAAGCCGAACGAAGCCGATGAGTCGCCACATTTGTCACGAACGTGCGCCCCACTTCGCCCGGGGATGCGAGTGTCGGAGGCGAACTGTCATCCGTTTCAGTATGGCCGCTATCTCTGGATGCACAACGGCGGCATCGAGGGCTTCCGGCAGATCAAACGGCGGCTGCGACAGTCTTTGCATGTTTGAAAGGAGAACTTGAAATGAAACGCATCTTTTTAGCAGTGGCGATGATGTTGCCGTAACGTCTTTTGTTTTCGGTCAATCGAAAGACGAACAAGCCATTCGACAAGGATTTGTGACCGGCGCAGCGCGGCAAAGCGGAGTGAGCGAGCGCCACTAGATGATGGCCGACATGATGAAGGACCTGTCTCAGGAGATGAGCAAGATGACAGAACAGATGTCTCGGGGTGAGCTCATACACGAGCCGAGAAAACATATGGGCCAACGCATGGAGCGCATGTCGAAGATTATGCATCGCATGTCCGGTCTCGAGAAGAGACCGGCAATGAAGGAGCCCGAGATGCAACAGCAGGTGAATCAGATGTGTCGGCAAATGGATGAAATGATGCGCGAACCATCAATGAATCCCCAGCGAAATAGCGACTCGACGTCCACCATACAGGAGAAATCAAATGGGTAAATTATCGGCAGTCCTGGTAGCGTTAGTTACGTTAAGCCTTACCGGCTGTGGCTACAACACATTGCAGACCAACGACGAGCAGATCAAGGCGAGCTGGTCTGAGATATTGAACCAGTACCAACGCCGGGCGGACCTGGTTCCCAACCTCGTCAATACGGTCAAGGGCGAGGCGAAGTTCGAGCAGGAAACCTTGACCAGGGTGATCGAGGCTCGCTCCAAAGCCACCTCGATCCAGGCAACTCCGGAACTGATCAACAACCCGGCAGCGTTCCAGAAGTTCCAGCAGGCGCAGGGCGAGCTGTCGGGTGCCTTATCACGGCTGATGGTGGTTTCGGAGAACTATCCGAACCTCAAAGCCAACCAGGGTTTCCGCGACCTGCAGGCACAGCTGGAAGGCACCGAAAACCGCATCGCGGTTGCGCGCAACCGCTACATCAAGTCGGTACAGGACTACAACGTGACGGTGCGCTCCTTCCCCTCCAATCTGATGGCGATGGCGTTTGGCTACAAAGAGAAACCCAACTTCGCGGTAGAAAACGAGAAGGAAATCTCTAAGACGCCCAAAGTAGATTTCGGGGCGGCGCCGGCCAAGCCCGAAGGCGAGGCTCAGGGAGCCGCCAAGTGATCGGAAGTAGGACGGCAAGAGCGTCATTTCTTGCATTCACACTTTGCTGGTCTTTCCTGGCCGGAGCAGAGGTCGCGGTCCCGCCCTTGACCGGGCACGTCACCGACCAGACCGGTACGCTCACCGCGGCGCAGAAGGCTGCCATGGAACAAACGTTGACAACGTTCGAGGCTAGAAAAGGCAGTCAGCTCGCGGTCCTCATCGTCCCCTCCTCCGCGCCGGAAACGATCGAGCAATATGCCTTGCGCGTTGCCGAGCAATGGAAACTGGGACGGAAGAAGGTCGATGACGGGGCAGTCCTTGTCGTCGCCAAGGACGACCGGGCGCTGCGCATCGAGGTGGGGTACGGTCTGGAAGGGGCGCTCAATGACGCCACCAGCAAACGCATCATCAGCGAGATCATTACGCCGCGGTTCAAGCAAGGGGATTTCTATGGTGGCATTACTGCCGGGGTCGACCAGATCATCCGCGTAATCGACGGCGAGCCGTTGCCGGAACCCAAAGGAAAGCGCGCCGGCGATACGCCTGACATGAGTCAGTATATTCCAATCATTTTTATGCTTGCGCTCGTGGTGGGTGGGGTGTTGCGCTCCGTGCTGGGCAGATTTCCCGGCGCGCTGGTGACCGGTGGGGCCGTGGCCCTCATCGCTTGGCTAATTGTCGGCGCGGCATTCATCGCCCTTGTCGCGGGCGCGATCGCGTTGTTGTTCACGTTGCTGAGCGGGGGTATGAGCGCGCGCGGCGTCGGCGGTCATTATGCAGGATCCGGCGGCGGCTTTGGTGGCGGCGGTTTCAGTGGAGGAGGAGGCGGTTTTGGTGGCGGCGGCGCTTCGGGACGGTGGTAACAATGAACATTAAACGCATTACGAGCCATCTCCTGGTGACCCACTGGCAAGTCAACCGGGCTTTTCCCCGCCAAACCTTGATCGCGATTGAACAAGCGATCAAAGCAAGCGAGACCGCACACGTCGGAGAAATCCGTTTCGCGGTGGAAGGTGCACTGGATGGCACGCCGCTCTTCAAGGGGCAGTCCGCGAGAGAACGTGCGATCGAAGTTTTTTCGCTACTGCGGGTGTGGGACACCGAACGCAACAACGGCGTGCTGATTTATCTGTTGCTCGCTGACCGAGACGTGGAAATTGTTGCCGATCGCGGGATTCACGCGAAGGTGGGCTCGCAGGAATGGGAGAAGATTTGCCGCACGATGGAAACTGCCTTTAAACAGGCGAACTACGAAGAGGGCGTGCTCAGCGGCATTCAAGCGGTGACGCAGCATCTGGTGCAACATTTTCCCGCTGTCGGCGATGGCCAGAATGAATTGCTCGACAAGCCGGTGGTGCTTTAGCGTGAATCGAGAGAATCACATTCGCCAGGTATGTGGCGTGGCTGCTGCAGGCGCGGCGGGCCGGACTGCTGGGTTTAAGTTTCTTACCAAGACAGTGCTGCTCGGCTTTGCTGTTCAAGTGCCGACAACCAGATGCAAAGACTTCTCCTCGCAGATGGTGTTTCAACCGGACATTGACTGGACAACGAGGTCACGGAGCGTATAGACGCCGCAGTTTCGTTCGGGTGATTTTGCGGCGCGCGAAGAGGAACGGGATGGGCATTTGTTGGCCGGACGTGTGAAGCGTTGCTGAGCCGACAAGTGACCTCGCCCAAGATTATAAACCTTGTCCGAATTGAATGCTCGGACGGGAGGAGCAGCTATGAATACAGAAACTGGTATCAAAACGGAAAGTGATAACCAAACGGAAAGTGGGATCGTCATTGTTACAGGCTCCAACGGAACGATTGGCGATGCCGTTATGCGGCGGTTTGCTGGACGATTTGACGATGTCGTCGGCTTCGACCGCAAGGCGCCCAACCCGCCGCCGCGCGGCTGCACCGCCGTAGCCGTTGACATCACGTCGGACGAGAGCGTGCGGGAAGGACTCCTCATGATCCGCGAACACCACGGGGCGCACGTCGCCTCGGTGATTCATCTTGCTGCCTACTACGATTTCTTCGGCGAGCCGAGCGAGAAGTATGACAAAATAACCGTGCGCGGCACCGGACGACTGCTGCGCGGCTTGCGCGAGCTTGATTTTCAGGTCGAGCAGTTGGTCTTCTCAAGCACGATGCTTGTCCATCGCCCGGCTGAACCGGGACAATTCATCAACGAAGACTGGGCGATTGAGCCGACATGGGCATACCCGGAATCGAAAGTTCGCACCGAGCAACTTATCCGCGATGAGCGCGGCGATATTCCCGCCGTGCTGCTGCGAATTTCCGGCGTCTATGACGACCTCTGCCACTCGATTCCGTTGGCGCACCAGATTCAGCGCATTTACGAGCGGAAATTCACGAGCCGCATTTATTCCGGCAGCACTTCGCACGGGCAGTCTTTCATGCATCTGGACGATTTGGTGGACGCCATCGCGCTGGTGGTCGAGCGCCGCGCTCAGCTTCCGCTCGAGCTGCCGATACTGCTGGGCGAGCCGGAGCCGCTCAGCTACGACGAAGTTCAGCACACGCTGGCCCGCCTGATTCACGGCGAGGAATTGGAGACTTTGGAAGTGCCGGGCGCGCTTGCGCCGCTGGTAAAGGCGGGCGCGTGGGTGATGGAGAAACTGCCGGGCGCCGACCCGTTTATCAAGCCGTGGATGATTGACCGCGCGAACGACCATTACGCGCTCGACATCACACGCGCCCGCACCTTGCTCGGCTGGGAGCCGAAGCGTTCTTTACGCGGCACAATCCCGAAGATGATCGCCGCGCTCAAAGCCGACCCGCTCGGCTTCTACCGCGAGAACAATCTGGAATTGACATCCGAGTTGCAGAAGCAGGCTGAAACGCCGCCCGAAGGGGGTAAGTCCCATGACGCCTGACCACACGCAGCACACAGTCCAAACGCCGTCGGCGCAACAACCCGCTCCGACATCGGGCGACAAGGCGGAGCAGCTGCACGATCACAAAGCAATGCAGATGCCCGATGACAAAACGGCGACATCCGGCGCGCTGATGGAGCATCAGACAGCGCAGTGGGCGCACTTCGCCAATATGACGCTCGGGTTGTGGTTGATTACGGGCGTCTTCGCGCTGGAATACCGCAGCACCGCGCTTCAGGCGAGCGACGCGGCGAGCGGCGCGCTGGTCATCATTCTTAGCATCCTCTCGCTGTCGCACCGCCCGTGGCTTAAGCTCTGGGCGCCGTGGACGACCGCGCTGGTCGGCCTCTGGCTGCTCTTCGCGCCGCTCGTCTTTTGGTCGCCCACGTCCGCCGTCTATGCCAACGACACGCTGGTCGGAGCGCTGGTCGTTGTGTTCGCCATCCTGGCGCCGGGGATGCCGATGGCACCAGGGATGAGCATGGAGCCCGGCCCGGACGTGCCGCTTGGCTGGTCGTACAACCCTTCGAGTTGGCCGCAGCGTGCGCCGATTATCGCGCTCGCGCTCGTCGGCTTCTTCCTGTCGCGGCAGATGACCTCCTTCCAACTCCAGCACATCGCGTCGTTCACCGACCCGTTTTTTGGCGACGGCACGGTGCGCGTGCTGACCTCCGACGTCTCTCGCGCCTTCCCGATCCCCGATGCCGGACTGGGTGCAGTCGCCTACATGATCGAATTCTTGATGGGCTTCATGGGCGACAAGGCGCGGTGGCGGACGATGCCATGGATGGTCACGTTCTTCGGCATCCTCGTCGTACCGCTCGGCGTCGTCAGCATCACGCTTATCGTCCTGCAACCGCTCGCCGTCGGCGCGTGGTGCACGCCGTGCCTCATTGCCGCCGCAGCGATGCTCGTCATGATTGCGCTCACGCTCGACGAGGTCGTGGCGACGCTCCAGTTCCTAGTCCAGGCGCGGCGGGAAGGGCAACCGCTCTGGCAGATATTCTGGCAAGGCGGCACGCTGCACGAAACGCCTGAAGCCGCCGCTGTCACCGTCCGCCTGGACTTGGTGAGTCCGGCGGCGATGGTCTGGGGGGTGTTGCTGCCGTGGAACTTGCTCGTCAGCGCGGCGCTGGGACTCTGGCTGATGTTGGCGCCGTTCGCCTTGGGCAGTACCGGGACGGCTACCCACAGCGACCATCTCGTCGGCGCGCTGATTGTAACCGTCGCTATAATCGCGCTTGCTGACGTTGGGCGCGCGGTGCGCTTCGTCAACGTGCTCTTCGGCGCGTGGGTGATCGTTGCGCCGTGGCTGCTGGGCGGCGCAACGGCGAGCGCGACGTGGAACGACATGATCGCCGGCGCTCTCGTGATCCTCCTCAGTTTTCCGCGCGGCACGGTCGGCGAGCGCTACGGTAGCTTTGAAAGATTCATACGATGATTCCTGATGTTATGACGCGGCGGAGCGGCGGGCTTTGGTTAGATGTCGAAAAGGTGATGCACGATGACGATCAACATGATGACTGAAGAACGGGCGCAAGGCGCCGCAGCCAACGCAGACCGTATGATGGAACCGTCGACTCTGGTGCTGTTTGGCGCGTCCGGCGATCTGGCGCAACGCATGGTCATGCCTGCCATCTTTCGCCTCGCGCGGCGGGGTCTGCTCTCGCCGGAGTTCCGCTTGATCGGTTATGCGCGCAGCAAGATGACCGACGACGAGTTTCGCGAGCGGATGCGAAAGGTGATGGACGGTGCTTGAATCTATCGAGAGAAATGTTCCTGCTCCGGTTCTGGCTCTCTCGCTTATGATGCGCTTTCGTTCGCGGCAGGATGAGAGTTTCGGCGCGAAGGTGATCGCCGGCTTGCGCAACGAGTTCGGCGGTCACGCCATGAAGCCCGCCGGATGAGAAGCGCCGCCGGGTTTGAATGCAGTCAAAACTACAGAAGGAGAGCAGTGATGAGAATACTTTTGGCAATAGATGGTTCGGAACAGAGCGAAGCGGCGGTTGATGAAATCGCCCGCCAACATTTTCCGGCAGATAGCGAGGTGCGAGTCATTTCGGTGGTCGAACCGGCGTATTTCCCAGTAACGATTTCGGGGGAAGGTGTAAATATGAGTATCTATGAAGAGATCGAGAAAACTGCACGCGAGCGGGCGCGTGCGGCAGTCGAAAAAGCGGCGGCCAAACTCCGGGCAGATGAGGAGAGTTGCCAAGTCAACGTCACGACGGAAGTCATCTCCGGCTCGCCAAAGGGAGTTATCCTCGAACAAGCTGAAGCGTTCGGCGCTGATTTGATCGTCGTCGGCTCACATGGTTACGGAATGCTCGAACGTTTCCTGCTCGGCTCGGTCTCACAGGCGGTGGCTTTACATGCCAGGTGTTCGGTCTTGATTGTGCGCGGGCCGAAAACGCAGACGAGCGAAAGTAAGTAGCAGCGATGAACGAACACGCCGGTGAAAGGAGTGATGAAGAAATAGCTACCGATAGGTGGGAGAACGAAAGCGGCCACGCTCAGTTGGCGCAGCGTCGGAAAAGGCGATCTCAAGCTGGATCGCTGCGCGCGTGCTCGCCGCAATCCCGATGCCGCAATCAAACGGAGACGCCGTCGCAGCGATCCCGCACACCTAACGAGAACTCTTACGTACAACCAAAGGATCGTGTCCAATGTGTTTTTCAGCATCAGCCAGTTTCATCGCTGGCACTACACTGTGTGCGGTTGGCCTGGCGACGCTAAAAAGAACGGAGGCGAGAACTGAGCGACCTTTTGCGATGATTCCGCTGCTGTTCGGGATCCAGCAGTTGACCGAAGGCGTCATCTGGCTGACATTCCGCCATGACGCGCCGCTCCTTAAGCAGACGATGACGCATCTGTATTCGGGATTCTCGCACGTGCTGTGGCCGATCTACATGCCGTTCGCCATGG
>JAERMN010000369.1 GCA_016844625.1 Deltaproteobacteria bacterium | reverse complement strand
GGAGAATCGACAAGTCGAAGATTTCGCTGTACGGCACGTCGCGGCTGAGTTTCATGGTTTTCTTGGTCTCGTCGATGATCGAGCGCAGCCCTTTTTCACAGACGTTGGCATCTTCGTTGTAAACCTTGACAACGCTGTCGTAAGTCGCCGCGGCGGCTTCGCGATTGAGCTTGAGCCACTCGGTTAGGAATTGAATCGTGCCGTCGCGGTTGCCGCGAATATATCGGTTGGCTTTGATGCCGGCGCGGATCGCGCGCTTGATCTCGTCGGGCTTGTCGTGAATTTTCTTGACGCTAGTGACCAAGCCGGTCTCCGGCAGGACCATCACTTCGTCGGCCCGGGACAGAATATTGAAGCCTTGCTTGCGCGCCTCGAAGTCGAGCGGCGGCCCGAGTATCGCCGCCTCGACCAAACCCTGAGTCAGGGCCGCGTAGCGGGCATCCGGCGGACCTATGGCGAGATACTTCACTTCTTTTTCCGCATCAAGACCGCCGTGCCGGACCATCGCCCGCGCGGCAGAATGGGCAACGCCGCCAGAGATAAGAATCGCAATGGTCTTGCCCTTGAGCGATTGCACGGTTTTGAACTCCGACCGCGCCACCAAACCAAGTACCGGCACCGGAACGAAACAGGCGACGACTCGAACTGGAACGCCGCTGAGCGCGCCACCGATCGCCGTCCCGCCGATGCCGGTGGAATAATCCACTTCGCCGCCGCTCAACGCCGCTCTCCCGGCCGCCGCCGAGATGCGAATGATCTCAGCTTCGACCCCCTCTTCTTTTAGAAAGCCGCGCTTTTGCGCCAACGGAAAAGTCATGAATTGGCCGGCAAAGCCGGTCATGGAGATGCGAACCTTGTCCGCGCCGTGCGCGGACACGTGGAGAAAAACTGTAATCGCTAAAGCGACAAAAAGCCGGATCATTCCTTGGCCTCCAATTGTTGAACTTGACAAGCTAATTTGGTTGGTACAACCTGGGCCATATTAATTTGGACGCGAAATGGAAGCGGTACTATGTCGTCTTCTTTATCTCAAAGCATTCCCCCAGGCAAAATCGTCCTAACCTATGACGACTACTGCGAGTTGCCCAACGATCGAAATCGTCACGAGATTTTAGATGGAGACCTTTCCGTGACTCCTGCACCGCGTGTAAACCATCAGCGCATCTCTCGCCGCCTTCTCCGGTTTCTCGATGACCATGTCGTTGCCAACAACCTTGGTGAAATCTTTGCTGCCCCGATTGATGTCATACTTGCACCCACCACCGTCGTTCAACCTGATCTTATTTTCATTGCTCACGATCGGGCGCCTATCATAACGGAACGCGCCATCGAAGGGGCGCCCACGCTTGTCGTCGAGATTCTCTCACCCACGACCCAACAGACCGACCGTGTCACCAAAGCCCAACTCTACGCAAGATACGGGGTGCCTCACTACTGGCTCATAGATCCTGATCAGCATGTTCTCGAAGCCTATGAGCGATCTGGAGAACGATACAATCTCGTCACCAAAGCTCAGGATGCCGATGTGTTTACGTCTTCCGTTTTCCCCGGCTTATCTTTCCAGATCAGCGATCTTTGGGCGTGACCTTACACCGGGACGTCGCTCTCGGGAACAAGACCGTTACAATTCACCGTTCGCACCCGCGTCGACTTCATGCTCCACATCGACGGCATCACGAACGGTAGACTTCCCCAGCCTGACAAAATGCCTTGCGTAAGCCTCCTCGATATTTTTCTCACCCGATTTAGAAAATCGTAACGGAATTTTTCCGCCGCCAATTTTTCTTTTATAAACGGTCATGGACGGCTTGAGATTCAAGTCATGGGCGTGGAAGCGGAGAATTCGCAGGATGCGGCTCGCCTTGGCGAGATTGCATCTTACCACTTGCTCTAAGTACGGAATCCGGCCCGCGCGCCAGTTTTCCAGATCGCGCCGTTCAAGCAAACCCATCGAGATTAACACGTCAATGGGTGTGACAAAGTTTCGCGACTGCAACTCAGCGTCGACCGCTTTGACGATTTTCGGATAATACTTGTCGGTCGTATAGTTGTGTAGGGTAATCTTCTTCATGATCACTAACTTAGGGCGCGGACCATGGCAAACGATCGAGACCCGTCACAGCGTCGCGTCATCCAAGCCCTGCGTCGCTTGTTAATTCGCGCCATCGTTCGCTTAAACGGCGATCGAGTGGCTGTAGTCGGCGGTCCCGCTTTGGCCTTCGGGAAATAGCTTGGACTCCTCCATCCAGCGATGGGTCTGTTCGAACATTTCCCGCGTATAGGGCTCGAAAATCAGCCGCTCGCCTGGCCCGAAGCCGTTGACGTCGATCATGCCGTGATATTTCTCCGGCAGTTCTTTGAGAAAATAATGCTTATAGCGCTCCGGCACGATGTCGATGTCCCGTTGGGCCCGCTGCAGCGCGTTGAAGTAGCGTTTTACATCCTCTAGCTCGGCGTCTTTGTGCAACAGAAAGCCGATCATGAACGTCGTGTCGAGAACCCGGCGAAAGCCCTGTTGCTCAGCCAGGTATAATGGAGCACCGAACAAGTTCACGGAAGCGATTTTGCGATCGAGCAGCGCGGCCAGCCGATCGCGCGGCTGACCGATATAGCGCAGCTTGAGTTCATCAGGCTTAAGGACATTTTCCAGCGCTTGGATCGCGGAAAAGTAGCTGCCCGAGTGATAGCCCACGCCGACTTCGACGTCGGCAAGTTCGCGTGGCTTTTTGATTGGGGATTCCGGCGCGACAACGATGGCGGACGGCGTCACTGAGTAGGCATGTCCCCACATCCGGCCATGGCCCGAGGAAGAAGCCATGTTGACCGCCCAGTGACACGCGCAACTGACATCGGCGGCGCGCCCGCGTTCCATGTTTTCGAACGCGCCGCGCTTTACCTCCGGCGCGGCTGACTCGGTGGACTGGACGGCGGCATAACCTGATTCCCCGGCCACGTAGGAGTTGACGAACTCGTAATCCAGTCCTTCCTCTTTAAAATATCCCTTCTCCTCGGCGACCCATTCCTGAAGTCTGCCGTGCGGCTCGATGCGGAATTTGCTCATAAAGGCCTCCTATCATTTCGAGTCAGATCTTAGCCATTGATTCTTCCAACAAACCTAACAGTGCTTCGACAGGTCTCAGCATGAAGAGTAAGAGATTTTTTCACTCCTCCGAACTTGGCGTACTTTGCGTCCCTTCGACAGAGTTTATCCTGAGCTTAGCCGAAGGGCTCCGGACATGCTTTGCGCGAACCATTTCCATTCCGATATTTATCGTCATCGATCCTATGCCGTGGCCTTTGCCCGAGCAACCTCAGCTTCACTGTAACGGTAAGCGCGGAACACGCGATTGTTCAACCCGTTCGGTCCGTCGCCGAAATACGGATTGACGTACTCCCAAACCAATTCGCCTTCAGTCGTGACCTCGAAGAAGCGGCCAAAGTCGCCTTCGCAGACCAGCGTGTTGCCGTTCGGCAAGCGCCGAGCGTTGGAAATCCGCGGGCTGTAAAATTCGTACTCCCGCCGCTCCTGATACTTCCAAACGATTTGCTTGGTCGCCAAATCGACTTCGATAACGCGGGAAAAAGTCATCGTATGATCCAGCCGGTGCGGACCGTTGTCGAACAAAAGTAAATTGCCGTTCGGCAGCGGCATCGGCGCATGTTGGCCGGAGAGCGGCGGCGCGCCGAGCTTCCAGATAATCTCACCCGTCTTCCGATCGATGATGATGACGGTAGAAATATTACGAAAGCTCACAACGATGTCACCATTCGTCATCTCGGCAAGACCGTTGGCATGGGTCCACGCTTCGCGTTGATCTTGCACCGCGGTGATGCAGTCTGTCACCGGATCGAGGTGCTCCCAGGTGCGCCACTGCCAAACGATTTGTCCATCCGTGGTCATCTCGACCAGATAGTCCGCATACATCTCGTCATTGTGCTCGGTGCCGGGCCGGCCGCCTTTGACCTGCGAAACCAGATGCTGTGGCAACTGAGCCAAGCAAATCAGCAGCACGTTGCCGTTGCGTAGCCGAATGCCGTCGTGATGGTGGTCGGGTTGGCGCACCTCCCAGAGAACTCGTCCATTCCAATCCGCTTCGAGCGCAACACCACCTTTCCACGGTTGCCGGGCGATAAAGCGATCCGACTGTTCAATGATTTTTCCATTGTAAAACAAAGTGCCTCGTTCAGTCAGATAACCGGAATTGCCGGGAGCATACGGCATCTCCCACGTGTGAACGACGTTGCCATCGATATCGATCAAATAAA
>JAERMN010000368.1 GCA_016844625.1 Deltaproteobacteria bacterium | reverse complement strand
GACAATCGCGACGCGCTCGACTGGCGGCGCCATCGATCGAGCTTTCGCGTTTTGAATTGGGACGGTGCACGTGAAGCGCGCGCGCATTGGCGCAACTACCGCGAGAGCCGCAGCGACGCCGATCTTTACGCCCATGTCTTCGCAGGCGCGTGCTGGATGAGCGAGGCCAATTCGTTTCAGATTTTCTCAATCAGCTAAAGCAGCAAGACTTCGACATGATCAAGGCGGAATACCGTTACGAGAACTTCACGCGCCACAATGATCGCAGCTCAGCCAAGGTCAAGCGCGCGGTGGTGCAATCGTCTTCGGCGGGCAGACCGATCTCGCCAAGCGTCTCGTCGTTCCTGGCAACGCTCATTCATTACGCGTCGTGTGGGACAAGAAACCGGCGGGACCTTAGGACTTTCCGATTCGCTTCGCCCGAGCGCCGCTCTACAATGACGGCGGCAAGCTCCCAGTCAAAGTCGAACCGGACAAGCCTGTCTACTATCCCGGCGACACCATCAAAGCGCCACGAATATCTGTTCGTCACGCGCAGCGCCGCGCCGTACAAGTCGATCGAAGACGTACGCAGCGCCGGCACGGCGCCGATTGGTTCTTTGCGAACCAAAAAATCTCCCTAATCCTCCTTTGCCAGACGGGGATTAGATACACGAGATGCATCCCCCCACCCTCTTTGGAAAAAGGCGGCCAGGGGGAGATCTTCGAAGGAAGTAGATTCATGCAAGAGTTGACAACAAGCTTAGAATGCTAATATCGTCGCGTTGAAATTTTTGCGGCGATTGAATAATACGGTTCCAACTCTAATTTTGATAGCTAGGCGAAAGGAGAACAATCGTTATGGGCGTTGAACCTAATGCAAAACTGTTCGAATGGCAGGAACCGGATCAAGGTAAAAAAGCCGGCTTCGGCAAATGGAAAAATCCCCAGTCGCCTTACGACCTGTTTATCGAAGCGCAAGGCTTGGAGGTGCATCGCGATATCGGCGTCCACAAGGTCCAAGACCTGCCGCTCAAACCGTGGAAGCGCATGGCCGGCAAGGGCATCGCAATCCAGCTGCTCGGCACCGAAGGCATGTACGGGCTTTACGTCGTCGAAGTGCCGGGCGCCGGCGCGCTCAACGCCGAGCGCCATATCTACGAAGAAGTTTTTTACGTCGTCGAAGGGCGCGGCACCACCGAAGTCTGGCATGACAAGTCGAGAAAACTCACCTTCGAGTGGGGCCCCGGCTCGCTGTTCGCGATCCCGCTGAACGCCTGGCACCAAATCGTCAACGCCACCTCATCGCCGGCGCTCCTGCTCTCCGCCACCACGGCGCCGACGATCATGAACCTGGTACGCGACGCCGACTTCGTCATGAACTGTCCCTATGAGTTTCTCAACCGCTTCGATGGCTCGAACGAATACTTCAAGCCGGTGGAAGATGTTTTTGCCGACCCGGTGCGCGGTCTCGCCATGCGCAAGACCAATATCATTCCCGACATTCTCACCTGCGAGCTGCCGCGCGATAACCGGCGCGCCTTCGACTACCGGCGCATCGAGCCGCATATGGCGAGCGCGAACTTTTATATGAAGATCGCCCAATATCAGACCGGCCAATATTCCAAAGCGCACAAACACGCCTCCGGCGCGATCCTCGTCTGCATCAAAGGTAAAGGCTACAGCCAAACCTGGCCGGAAACCCTTGGGATGAAGCCCTGGGAAAACGGCCAGGGTGACAAAGTGAGAAGGCAAACCTACGAGCCGGTCGGCATGATCAGCGCGGCGCCCATGCGCGGGGACTGGTATCACCAACACTTCGGCACCGATCCTGAAGGTTTGCGCCTGCTGGTATTCGACGGACCCTACGGCCCGGCCTTCCGCCGCGGCGGCGCACCCGGCGCTGACTCCAGCGATCTCGGCGCAACCGATACCCGCGACGGCGGTAACGCGATCTCCTATATCGATGAAGATCCGCAGGTACGCAAAAACTATGAAACGGCACTTGCCGCCGAAGGCATGAAAACCGGCATGCCGACGTGGGTCTATACCCAACGCATCCCGCCCGAAGGCGCGTTCATGCCCGGCGGCGTGTAATTGTAAAATTAATTTAACGAAAGAATGCCCCGAGCTTTTCTTAACAAGGAAAGCCTCGGGGCATTTTCGTTGGCGTCATGGGGGAGTGGTCAATGATTCAGGAAATCATCGTTCAACATGTGCAGCCGGAAAAACGCGACGAGTACATCAAAGTGTTTGGCGAGTTTCTCGTCAAAGCTAATTATCCCGGCTCCCACGGCATCAAATTTTTCGCCAGCATCGAAGATCCGAGCCGGGTGATTCTCATGATCAACTGGGACAGCGTCGGGGCGCACACGCAGATCCGCGGCACACCGACGTACAATGCTATGCGTGAGCTAACCGGGAAATATCAAACGGCCAAAAGTGATGGCGGGCACTTCTTGATGCATGAAATTAAGTAAAATACATGTTGGTGGCTTGCGCTTGTTATCATCAAAACACGAGCACGATTCACGAACACGACAAGTTTTCTGCTGGACAACCGAGCATCTCTCGGCTCCAAAACGGCAGGGATCGTCAACCCCTGCTACATCCTCGACCCCAAAAGCGAGTATCTCTTTACCGGCTTGGAAGTACACCAAGACAAGATCAACGAGTTCCGGCCGTGGCTGGAATCGTTGGTGGCGAAAAAATAGTAAAAAAGATTTGCACTAGCTTTGCGCTCAATTTTTAGTAAAGTGATCGCGACGTACGGGGAGTTTGACTCCGAGCACAACTCACGTCTCGGGAGGTGCAAAATGACGAAGTTCTTAGCGCTAGTTGTCAGTTGTTTACTCTGGGCCGTCAGCGCCCAAGCCCAAGCGCCTTTTTACCAAGGCAAAACTATCCGCGTGATCGTCGGCACACCGCCGGGAAATCTCTATGACTTCTGGGCGCGGCTGATCGTCGACTACATGGGCAAACATATCCCTGGCAATCCCAGTTTCCTCGTCCAGAACATGCCCGGCGCGGGTCACGTCGTCGCCGTCAATTACCTTTTCTCCAATGTAAAACCGGACGGCCTGACGATCATCGGCTCGGTCATCCCCTCGCTCTATCTGAATCAGCTGATCGGCAGATCGGAGATTCAGTTCGATTGGGCGAAGTTTACCTGGATCGGCTCTCCGGCGCGCGGCAGTAGCCAGATGTACATGCGCGCCGATTCGCCGTACAAAACCATTGAAGAGGTACGCACCGCCAAGGAGCCGCCCAAATGCGGCGCCACCGGTGTCACCGGCCCGGATTCGTATTTCCCCAAACTGTTGCAGGAAACCGTCGGTGCGAAATTTCAGATCGTCACCGGCTATCCCGGCGGCACCGATATCGATCTCGGCGTCGAGCGCGGTGAGATCCACTGCCGCGCGTTTACCATCGAAGCCTTCTTTGGCCGCGAGCCCTATCACACCTGGCGCAAGACTAATTTTGTCCATCATATGTTTCAGAGCGGCGGCAAGCGCGACGCGCGCTTGCCCAACACGCCGACTATTTTCGAGTTTATGGACAAATACAAAACGCCTGAGTCCGGCCGGCGGTTAGCGACGGTGCTCCTTGGCGCCGACGACATGGGCCGGCCCATGTTCGGCCCGCCGAACATGCCGGCGGACCGATTGAAGACTCTGCGCGACGCCTTCGTCAAAACCATGGCCGACGAACAGTTCCGCGCCGACGTGAAGAAGCGCAATTATGAATTCGATCCGGTGGGAGGTGAAGAACTGGAAAGACTGGCCAAAGAAATCGTCGGCCAGCCGCCGGATGTCATCGACCGGTTGAAGAAGGTTTTAGGAAACTGATATTGGCAGAAAAGGCGTGAACCGGCGCTCGGGGGATTGAACTTAGCGGCCTAAGAATAATTGGCGGAGGAAAATATGAGGAAACGAAACTTTTCGGTTTGGCTCTCGTTCCTCGGCGTTGCCTATGTTTTCATCCCTGGGCAAGCCTTACCCCAAGCCAACTTTTATCAGGGCAAGACCATCACGATGATCCGCGGCAGCACGCCCGGCGGTGTCGGTGAGCGCAGGGCCCGCGCCCTCATGCCTTACTTAACCAAGCATATCCCCGGCAATCCGACCGTCATGATGGAGTTCATGGCGGGCGCTGGCGGGCGCAAAGCCGCTAATCACTTGTTTTACCGAGCGCGTCCCGACGGACTGACCTTGGCCAACATCGGCGGCGGGCACATCACCAGCGCGGTTCTCGGTGAGACCGGTGTCGATTATGACATCGATAAGTTCTTCTATCTCGGCACGCCGAACACCGGCACCCATTATGTCTTCGTGACCATGGGCAAGCTCGGTCTCAACAGTTTGGAAAAGCTCCGCGCCCACTCGGGACTGAGAGTCGTCGCCCACGCCGTGGGCCATGAAATTTATCTCACCGGCCGTCTGTTCGCTTTTATGCTCAATCTAAAGGA
>JAERMN010000670.1 GCA_016844625.1 Deltaproteobacteria bacterium | reverse complement strand
GCGAAATGATGGCGGGGAATATTCTCGGCAAAGGTTATCTGGCCGGATTCGGCTTGACCATCGGCTCGGTGTTTGGCCGCATCGCCGGGAGAGAGGCGGCGCGCCATGGCGGATTTTGATTTAGTCAAAGAAGGCGCGCGGCAGATGACGATCTGCAACGCCTGCCGTTACTGCGAAGGTTACTGCGCGGTTTTTCCGGCGATGGAGCAGCGGCGGATTTTCACCAAGGCCGATCTCACTTATCTCGCCAATCTTTGCTTCGATTGCCGCGACTGTTACTACGCTTGTCAGTACGCGCCGCCGCACGAGTTCGGCGTGAATATTCCCAAGCTCATGTCCGAGCTGCGCGCGGATACTTACAGCGAGTTTACTTGGCCGGCGATGCTTTCCGGCTTGTTTCGGCATAACGCTCTTGCGGTGGGCGTCATTACGGCGGCGTCCATGATTATCATCCTCGGCCTCGTGCTGGCATACCAAGGGTCGGCGGTTTTGTTCGGCGTTCATCTCGGCGCCGGCGCGTTTTATCGAGTCGTGCCATTTGTCGCCATGACCGTGCCACCGTCGTTGATCGCGCTTTATGGTTTCGCGGTTTTCACGATCGGCGCGATTCGCTTCTGGCGCGAGACCCAAGGGAGCGTGGTCGAACTTATAAATCTTGCCGCGCTCTGGCGCGCCACCAAAGACGCCTTCGGCCTCGCCTACATGAAAGGCGGCGGCGCCGGTTGCACTTATCCGGATGAGAAATTTTCTTTGTCGCGCATGTGGTTTCACCATCTAGTGTTTTTCGGCTTCCTACTCGACTTAGTTGCCACTAGCATCGCGGCGTTTTACGATCACTTTCTTGGCTGGCAGGCGCCCTATCCTTATTTCAGCTTGCCGGTTGTCTTCGGCACGGTTGGCGGGATTATGTTGGTTGTTGGCACAATCGGTTTGCTTTATTTGAAATGGCATAGCGACCGCGATCCGGCGCATGCAAGCATGTTCAGCATGGATGTGGCGTTTCTTGTAATGTTGTTTCTGACCAGTTTCACTGGGCTTCTGCTGCTCGGGTTTCGTGAGACCACGGCGATGGGTATGCTGCTCGTCATTCACCTCGGAGTCGTGGCCGGCCTTTTCATTACGATGCCGTATGGAAAATTCGCCCATGTGGTTTACCGTTATGCCGCGCTGGTGCGCTTCTCGATTGAACAGAGTCGGGTCGCCGACGATGCTCCCAGGGCGCCATAGCCGCAACCGAAGGGAAGAAGACATTTAACCGCAAAGAACGCAAAGGACGCAAAAAGGAATTCGGGGCGGGTTTGAAACCCGCCCTCTTAGGTTCAACGCGGCAAAAAATTTGCGCGAGCCGCGAAAGCTTTCAACATAGTGATACAAGTAACTCTCAATGATTCATTCCGCGTCGTCATCCGCTTTAATTCCTGTTCTACCGATTGTGAATTCGATACCAGAAATTGTCCGCATCCCTGAAGGATCTTTTCTGATGGGTTGTGAGCATGGCCAAGAAAATGAAAGGCCGGTTCATCGCGTCTGGGTGGATAGCTTCGGAATCGGCAAATTTCCAATCACGAATCGGCAGTACGAGTTCTTTCTGGAACAGTCGCACAATGCTGCGCCACCGTTTTGGTCGGACCCGATGTTTTCGGGCGCAGAGCGTCCAGTGGTCGGTGTGACTTGGGACGAAGCGGTCGCGTACTGCGAGTGGCTCAGTGAGCGAAACGGCAAAGGGTTTCGTTTGCCGACGGAAGCCGAGTGGGAACACGCGGCGCGCGGCGGCCACGAAGGAGAGCTTTATCCGTGGGGCGACGAGCCGCCGGGGGAGCTCTCGATGATCGGTTGCGACGCGGCGACCGGCGGGCCGGCTCGCGTCGGCGTGAATGAGCCCAATGGGTTTGGACTCTACGACATGAGCGAAGGCGTGCACGAGTGGTGCAGCGATTTTTACGACTACAATTATTACGGCCATTCGCCGCAACGAAATCCGCAGGGAGCTGCGTCAGGAACGCGCCGGGCATCGCGCGGCGGCCTCGTGGCGCCACCAGATCAAATTTAGCCGCTCGGCCGCGCGCAGCTCTCTGCCGCCGAGTTTCAAGTACGCCGACTACGGTTTTCGCGTGGCGATGACGACGGCTCAAGCCGGTTCAAATCGTTCAAATAGTTCAAGCCGTTCAAAAGTTCAAATCGAGCCGTCCGGTGGAGCGTAACGTAATCTACGAACTTGACCATTTGACCCTGACGCGTTCGCGAACTAAAAGAGCGGGAAGCTACCGTGCCGCCGGTACGTGGAGCGTGGCCGATGTTGCATAACCAGGAAAGGAGTTTTGTCATGAAACGCTGGATAATAACCTGTGGGCTTTTCGTTTGCGTGGTCGTTTCGCTCTTCATCGTCGCGCCGTCGCGCGCCGTCGACAATCTCCGGGTGGCTTGTCCTTCGCTGAGTAGTACTTCGGTATTTTCCCTGGTCATTGCGCAGAAGGAAGGTTACTTCAAAGAAGAAGGTCTTAACGTCGAGCTGCTCAGCATCCGCGGCGAGATCGCGATCCGCACGGTGCTGGCCGGGGACGTCGATTTTTTTACCAATGCCGGCAG
>JAERMN010000367.1 GCA_016844625.1 Deltaproteobacteria bacterium | reverse complement strand
AAGATCGTTGTGTTTGGGCCGGCTCTGCCGATGAACATCGCGCCGATGTGGGTCGCCCATGACAAAGGCTTCTTTAAAGAGGAAGGCCTGGACGTCGATCTGAGACCGGTCCAGGGAATTCCAGACAGCCAACATCCACGGCATCAGTGGCGCAAAGATGGGGCAATTATTTTCCAGTCGCCGGGTGGTTCGCCGCCGTTTCGTTCCGTGCTGGAAAATCGCGATCATATCGACGGGGAAGTGAATGTCGTTTGCATCGCCAACCGCACGGCGCATGTCTTTGTCGCCAAGCCTTACATCAAGGACATTCCCGACCTCAAGGGCAAAAAAATTGCCGGCGATTTGAAAGGCGGGTCGAGCATGGACGCCAAGTTGGTGTTGCGCCACTACGGCCTCGATCCCGAGAAAGATATCACCTGGATCGACAGCCGTGGCAAACCGCCCAATACGGAACGCTTCCGTTTAGCTTTGTTCGATAAGGGCGAAGTGGACGCAGTGTGCTGCGATCCACCGCACTGGAACATCGCGGTGCAGATGGGCGGCCACGCGCTCACTTCCTGCCGCGATCTCTACGAAATTCCCGAAGCGGGATTCTCAACATCGCCGGCGGTGATCGCCGCGCGTTGCTGCGCGGCGTCATGGTTGCGCGTCATAGCAAAGAAGAGACGCTCGATTCGATCCTCCGGCACAACCACTACATCACCCGCGAGCTGGCGAGTCTGGCTTACGACGAAGTGCACAAAGAGTGGGGCCCGGTGCTCAATCTTGACGCCTATCAACGCAAGGTCGACTTTTACACCAGCGAGTGGCACCTGCCGAAGAAACCGGTGAGCGACTACTATAACTTCAAGTATTTGAAGGAAGCATTGGAGGAGTTGGGCATGTTGCACACCTGGGATGCACGGATGGATTTCAAGGGATAGGGGATTCAACCCGGATGCCGCAGTTGAAACTGGCACGAAGAGCGAGGCCCGGGCCTTGCGTCGCCAAGGCAATGGAGTTCTCCCTCTAAGCTTATGGCGAGCATGGATGCCATCGAGTGGGTGTCTCCAGTAGGGCGGTTCATTGCGGCATAGAAAAAGGACTTTGAAACTTTACGGTTGGGTGCCTTCGCAACTCCAGGCCCACACCTCGCTCAACCAAGGTGGTATCTCCAACTGCGGAATCCGGGTTCAACGCAAAAGGCAAAGTGCAAAGGGCAAAATGTTAAGATGGAATAGTCGAACCGCAACCAGAGACCGCCGATTTTACCGATTGGCGGTTTCTCTGCTTTTAGTCTTGTTGTCGATTAGGTCCGCCTGCGCGCAGGCGAATTTTTACGAAGACAAAACGATCAGGTTAGTCATCGGCTTTTCAGCCGGCGGCATCAGCGATCTGTGGGGCCGCGCGTTGTCGCGCGCGATGAGCCAGCATATTCCCGGCAAACCACAGATTCTTCTCCACAACATGCCTGGCGCCGGTTCGTTGACCGCGGCGAATTATCTTTACAGCGTTGCCAAGCCGGACGGCTTGACGCTGGGCTTTTTCACGCCTGGTTTATTTTTCAATCAACTGATCGGTTCGAAAGAAGTACAGTTCGACTGGGCGAAGTTCGTCTGGATCGGCTCGCCGGAACAAACCCAACGGATTATTTACATTCGCGGCGACTCGCCGTTTAAAACGATCGATGACCTGCGCGGCGTCGCCGAAGGGCCGCGTTGCGGCGCGACGGCGCTCGGTACGGTGGGACATTACTTTCCTCGGCTGGTGGAAGACGCCTTGGGCGTCAAATTCAATCTCGTCCTCGGCTATCCCGGCGCCGCTGAGATCGATTTAGCGATTCAAAAAAACGAAGTGCAATGCCGCGCCGGTAGTCTCGAAGGCTACTTCGGCAGCGAACCAAGCAAGAGTTGGGCGAAGAGTGGCTTTGCCCGCGTGCTGATCAACGGCGGCGCTAAACGCGATGCCCGTATCGCTGATGTCGCGACGCTCTATGAGTTAATGGACAAGCGCAAGGCGGCGGATGTGACGCGCCGTTTGGCGACGGTGTTGCTTTCACCCGACTCCATCGGCCGACCGCTAGCGACGACGCCGGGCGTGCCGGCGGAGCGGGTGAAGCTGCTGCGCGATGCGTTCAATAAAGCGCTGGTCGATCCGGAGTTAGTTGCCGAAGCGAAGAAGCGGGCTTGGGAAATCGAACCGGTGACCGGTGAGGAACTCGAAGCCATCGGCAGAAAAGTCATGACCCAACCGGCTGATGTGATCGAGCGGATGAAAAAAATTCTCGGAAATTGAGCTTAATAGCCTGAAAGCGACAGGTCGCGGCCGACGAAGGAATAGAATTTTTCACCACGAAGGCACGTAGGACACCAAGGGTTCGGATAATTAAAACTCCGAACTTCGTGCTCTTCGTGTCCTTCGTGGTGAAACCGATTTGGAGAAACTGATTATGTACAAAACTACCAAAGAAGAGAATGAAATTCTGACCCGCACGGGCAAGGGCACGCCGATGGGTGAGTTCTTGCGGCGCTATTGGTGGCCGATCGGGATTTCCGCTCATCTGAAAGAACGGCCGACTTTCATTCGCGTCTTCGGCGAGGATTTGGTTTTGTTCCGTGATGCCAAGGGAAAAATCGGCGTCATCGGCGCCTTTTGCGCGCATCGGCGCGCCAATCTTTGTCTCGGCGATGTCGAGCGCGACGGCGTGCGCTGCCGCTATCATGGCTGGCTTTACGATTCCGATGGCCAGTGCGTGCAGATTCCCGGCGAACCGCCCAACAGCGAGCTTAAGAAAGAATCGATTCGTCTGCCTGCATATCCCGTCGAAGAACTCGGCGGACTGATCTTCGCCTACTTCGGGCCCCAGCCAGCGCCGCTGGTGCCGCGTTACAATTTTCTCGTCGGCGAGGGTGAGGTTTATATCACGATCCAGGGCTTCCAAAACTGTAACTGGTTGCAATGCGTCGAGAACGGCATGGACCCGGTGCATCCGAGTTTTACTCACGGCGGCGCCTGGCCCGATATCATGAGCACCGAGCCGGAACTGGGTTTTCACGAAACTGAGTGGGGCATGGTTTACAAAGCCTATCGCAAGACCAAAGAGCCCGGCATGCTGAACTACCGCGAGCATCATCTGCTCATGCCCGGCGTGAGCTGTGGCGGCAGCGGGGGCCGCTATTTGTCCGGCGCACAGGCGGGCACGCCGGTGTCGGCGGCGCGCTGGAGCGTGCCGATCGACGACACGCACACGATGCTGATGCGCGTACGTTTCAAGCCGTCGGACAATCCCGGCAAGTATGAAGGCGATCCGTTCAGTAAACGCTGGAAGCCGCCGCAGGAATTCATCGTGCCATATAAAGAATATCGCGACTCGGACGCGCCAGTGCTCGGCTACCCGATCCCGCCGCTGCACTTTATCGAGGACGGCATGGTGGTCGACAGCATGCCGCCGATCGCCGACCGTGAAAATGAAAATCTTGGCCCGGCGATCGACGATGGCATCATCAAGCTGCGCCAAATGTATTTGCGCGAAGTTGGGAAAATGCAGCGCGGCGAAGATCCCAAGTGCATCGTGCGCGATCCGGAGAAGAATAAAGAGATCGTCATTCCCGCCTACGAAAAATGGGTGCCGGAGAGCGAGCGTAATCTTGGCAAAACCGCGGCGGTGGGGTAAGAAGAATTATCCACAAAGGACACGAGGGTTACATAGAACGAAGATTCGGATTCGGAGAGTTAGCCGCAGAGAACGCAAAGGACGCAACAAAGAATTTGGCTTGGCGGGAGATAGTTTTCGATTTCTGGAGGAATTATGGCAATACACGTCGTTAACGAAAATAGTGTCGAAATGGCCAAGAGCGGTCGTGGTTATACCAAATGGCTGCATGTTTCGCCGGGAGGCTCGGGACCGGAGATGATGATCCGTCACTGGGGACCGGACACCGATATTCCCGTGCACAGTCATCCCTATCACGAAATGTTTTACGTGCTCGAAGGCGAGATCGAAGTCGGCGGGACGACTTACACTGCCGGCGCCTGCATCTACATCGAGAAAGATACGCCCTACGGGCCGACGCGCGCGCCCAAGGGTGGGAAAGTTTTGCGCTACGCCGAAGCTGGCATCGGTAAATAGCATGGAAAACTATCTCGACGCCGACGGCCTGAAAACATTCTACGTCAAAGCCGGCAGCGGTTTTCCCGTGGTGATGATTCACGGCGCGGCGCCGGGAGCATCGGCGCAAGTCAATTGGCAGCTCAATATCGAGCCGTTGGCCGCCGCGGGTTTTACCGTTTACGCCTACGACCAGCCGGGATTCGGCAGGAGCGAAAATCCGGCGGACCTGTCCATCGAGTATCGAGTCACTCACGCCAAGGCGTTTATCGATGCCTTGAAGCTCGATCGTTATCACGTGGTCGGCAATTCCGTCGGCGGCTACGTTGCGGCGCGTCTCGCGCTGGAAGACGGTCGAGTCGGCAAGTTTGTCACGACCACCAGCGGCACGCTGGCGCCCAAGGGTTCGGCGGAATCGCAAGCGCTGGGACAAAAGCATTCAGAAGAGCTGCGCGAATACGTTCCGAGTCTGGAAAACATGCGCGCGCTGACGCTCGGAACTCTCCATCGCAAAGAGCTCGTCACCGACGAGTTGGTTCGCGCGCGCCACGAAATGAGTATCGGGAAAAATCAAGACGCGGCGCAAAACAGACGGGGCGTCAAGCCGCCGCGGCCTCTCAACGACGAGTTGCGCAATCTCAAGACGAAAACGTTGCTTGTGTGGGGCAATCAAGACCGTGGTGTTTCGGTCGAGCGCGGTCTTTTGCTGTTCCAACTTGTTCCCAACGCTGAGTTTCATCTGTTCGACCAGTGCGCCCACTGGGTGCAGTGGGATCAAGCCGACAGATTCAACCGGCTAGTGGCGGACTTTCTC
>JAERMN010000366.1 GCA_016844625.1 Deltaproteobacteria bacterium | reverse complement strand
TTTCTTATCTTACTTCGAGTCCCAACGCGAGTAGCGTTGCGCGATGGCGATTAAGATGACCGAGATTAGCGAGATCACTAGGCCGATGGCGGCGACGCGGCCACGCATGCCGTCGAGATAGAGAAAATAAAGCAGCGGCCCGAGCGGTTCAGCACCGGGACTGTATAAAAATAACGTGGCGCTGAACTCGCGCATGAAGATGGTCACGAGAATAATCCAGCCGGCCATGACCCCCGGGCGCATCATTGGGAGTAAAACCCGGCGAAAGGTCGCCAAGAAACCGGCGCCGCAGACGATCGAGGCTTCTTCCAATTCCTTGTGCACTTGAATGATCGTGCTCGAGACAGCGCGCAGTCCATAGGGCAAGAAGCGCGTGACGTAGGCGATTAATATAATCCAGATGGTGCCGTAAACCGGAATCGGAAAGTCGACATAGGCCCATAGCAGTCCCAACGCCATCGCCGTGCCGGGAAACGCCCAAGGAATAAACACTAGCCCTTCGATGATGCCGCGCGCCGCGATTTTTGTGCGTACCGTGATGTACGAAGCCAATGCGGCGAGCACCATGCATGCAGTGGCGCCGACCAGCGCGAGAAACAGGCTATTGGCGAAGGCCTTGTGGACTCGCGGTGTCGCCCAGACATATTGGAAATGCGAGATGGTTAAGTTCTGCCAGGTTTGCCAAGTGGGCACGTGGTAGTAAGGAAGTATCGCGACCAAGAAGAGAACCAAGATTGGCAACACAACGAGCAGAATCAGGAAAAAGAATGCCACGCTTGAGGCGACGTAGCGCCACGGGCCGAGGTCGATCTGATGGGGGCGAAAGCCTTTACCCGTGACTGTGGAAAACGATTCCACCTGGGAGGTGAAACGGCGATAGAGATAGACGAAAACCAGCGCGATGCCGAGGATGCCGACGCCGTAAGCCGCTGCTAAATTATGATTGGTCGGAAACGACCCCAGAGCTTCGCGCCAAATTTTCGTGGTGAATACTTCGATGCGCGCGGGCAGAGCGATGATCGCCGGGGTGTCGAAACTCTCCAGGGCGCGGACGAAATTCAAAGTTCCCGCCGCCAGGATGGCCGGGCGTATCAGCGGGAAGGTGATCCGCCGCATCACGCCGATCTCATTGGAGCCGAGGGTTTTTGCCGACTCTTCCAGCGACGGGTCCATGCTCTTGAGCGCTGCGGCGACAATCAAAAACGCCAGCGGCGTCAGAATCAGGGCTTCGACGAAGATCAATCCGGGCATCGAGTAGATATTGAACGGTCCCTTTTCGACGCCGAACAGCTTGACGATGGAGGCGTTGATCAGGCCGTTGCTCGGATTGACCAACATGACCCAGGAGATCGAAACCAAAATTGGCGGCAAGATATTGGGAATAATCGCGGTCAACTCAAAGAGCCGGCGAAACGGCGCATTGGTGCGGATGGTAATCCAGGCGAGCGTGAGTGAAAAGACCAGCGATAGACCCGAAGCGCCGAGGCCGAAGATGAAAGAATTCAACAGTAACGGATAGGCTTCCGGGTCGCTGTAAGCCCGCACATAATTTTGCAGCGTAAAATGGCCGGGCACGCCTAAAGGCGCGTCGGTAAGGCTACCGTAAAAAAGGAAGTACGTCGGATAGAGACTAAGAAAGGCGATAATACTGCCGACGACGAGGAACACCCAGTTGACCGGCTGGCTCAAAAACATGCCGATCCGACTTTGCGTCCTCGTCGTCGGGATGGGATGCCCGACCCCAATGGCTTTCTCAGGCAGGGACATCAGGGCGAATTTCTACTTGAGAAAAATCTGCTGGTATTCTTTCTTCTTTTCGGCGAAGCTCTTAGTGTCGAGATCGACCATTTCGACGAATTGAATCTTATCCGCATCCGGCAATGGCGGGTAGACGCCCTTGCGATTCACGAATTCGCCAGTTTCGGCCAAGATACGCATAGACTCATCGCCGAGAAAGTAATCTATAAAGGCGTTACCAGCATTTGTATGTGGTGCTTTGTTACTTAGGCCAAGATAGTGGCCGTCGCCCATGAATTTGCCGAGCCGGACGTAGTCGAGCGGGGCTCCCTTTTTACCGAATACGTAGACATATTTAACGTAAGTTATCGCAATAGGTGTCTCACCTGTCATTACTCTTTCCGCGGCCGGTAACAGCGATTCCACTAGAATGGGTTTCATCGCTGCAAGTTCTCTTATATATTTCTCGGCCTTTTCTTTTCCCATGAGCTTCCACAAACTGGCGACCCATTGCGTGGTCGTCGTGTGTTGAGTCGGATCCGGCATGACGAGCTTGCCGCGGTACTTTGGGTTTACCAAATCCTCCAGTGATTTTGGCGCGTCGGCCGGGTTGATCAAGCTTTTGTTGTACACCACGCCGATAACCACGTTGCGATAACGCGGGCCGAGGTTGGGGTCGATGGCATCTTTAGGAAAATCGCTGGCGCTCGGCGAATTATATTTGGCGAACAATCCCTGCTTAAACATGATCTGCATGGGATTGTCGTTGGTCAGAATAACGTCGAACATCGGTTTGCCGGCGCGGTATTCGCTCAACGCGCGATCCATAACTTTGGTCGCTGAGGCACGCCAATATTCCACGTCGATTGCAGATTTTTTCTTAAACGCGGTGAACACCACTTCCGCCTGGTCACTTTCCAGCGACCCATAGATGACCACTTTACCTTCTTTTTTCCCAGCCTCGATGGTCTTGGCATTTTGTCCTCGCGCTGGGACGGCCACGAGTAATGTTAATATCGCCAACGAGACGAAAATCGTCTTTTTGCTGTGCATGGTTCTGAATCCTCTTCAGGTTACTGGCCAATGGACAAATTCATTGGCGCAGCGAATAGTTTCAGATTTGCCCAAGTCAGTCAAGTTAGTCTTGGGCTTCGGAAGCATAGTTTTTCGTCTTGGTTGACACTCTTAAGCGCCGGTCATATAAAAACTTTTTGACACTATGTGAAGGGAGATTTTATTTTCATGGACAAAGTCGATTTGTTGGTTAAGAACGGCGAGGTGTGGACGCCGGGCGGGTTTATCAATACGGATATCGCGGTGAGCGGCGGCAAGGTCATCGCCCTCGGCGAGCCGGCGGTCTTGCCGCAAAGCGCAGACACTGTGATCGACGCCAAGGGAAAGAAAATCATCCCCGGATTGATTGATACCCATACCCATCATCGCGACCCGGGATTCACACACAAAGAGGATATCACCACCGCCACCATGGCCGCGGCGGCCGGCGGCGTGACGACTTCCATCGGTATGCCCAACGTCAATCCACCGACGACGACAGTCGAACGCTACCGCGCGCTGATCGAACATCACAGCAAAAACGCCATCGTTGATTTCAATCACAATCCGTCCGGCACGGTGCCGGAGGAAATCCCCGGTCTCGCTAAAGAGGGCCCGCTGGCGTTTAAAATTTTCATGGTCAAGGACACCGGGCGCGATTATCCGCACATGCCCGGCATCGGCATCAATAACAACGGCGAGCTGTTCAAATGTTTTGAAACCGTTGGCAGTACAGGGCTGCCATTGATGGTGCATCCGCATGATCAGGATTTGATGGACGAGATCGAAGGGCGTTACTGGAAGCGCGAAGATCGCAGCCCGCAAGCTTACGCCAAAGCCTATCGCGATTACGACGGCATCATCTGGGACACGGCCATGGCGACATTGTTTCGCATGCAAAAAGCGCTCGGCGCCAGGCTGCACATTCTCCACATGACCACGCCGGAAGGATTAGCGATGCTGCGCCGTGCCAAAGACGAAGGGCGGCCGTGCAGCTGCGAGGTCAATCCCTGGGCGATGTTTTTGGGCACCTGGGAAAACGTCGAGAAGATGGGGCCCTATTGCTTGGGCTTCTGGGTGCCGCCGGCTCATGTCAACGGACTCTGGGAAGCGATCAACGACGGCACCATCGATGTGATCGGCACCGATCACGCGCCACACACTAAAGAAGAGAAAGATCGCGGCTGGGCCGATATGTGGAGTTGTCCTGGCGGCGAGCCGCAGATTCAAGATTATCTCAGTTTGTTTCTCGACGCGGTAAACGAAGGGAAGCTGTCGCTCGACCGCTTGGTGCGAATTTCCTCTTACAACTCGGCAAAGATTTTTAACATCTATCCGAAGAAAGGCGTGCTCCTGCCGGGCTCGGATGCCGACATGGTGATCGTCGATATGAATAAGGAAGCAGTGATCTCCAACGAGACGACCTACACCAAAGTCGGCTGGACGCCGTACCACGGCCGCAAGGTTAAAGGCGTGCCGATCCGCACGATTCTCCGCGGCAAGAC
>JAERMN010000365.1 GCA_016844625.1 Deltaproteobacteria bacterium | reverse complement strand
CCGCGGTCGATAAGGAGACGATGTCGGAGGATTACAAGAAAATCGCGGATATCCACGCCATACTCGAGATTCCCAAAGGAAATCGTCCGCCCGCATTTGCCGGTTTGCCCGAAGTCGGGACTTTCGCCCGCTCTCAGCTAGAAAGGGACGTTCTGGCGATGTCGCGGACTTTCTGGGGCGCCGGCACACTGATCTTTCTGCCGCCAAACACGCCGGAAAATTTGGTTCGGACAGTTAGGCAAGCAATTCGTAGATCCTTTGAAGATCAGCAATTTCATGAAGCGTACAAAAAACTACTTGGAGTCGAGGCGACGCCGCTGATGCCGGAGGATCAACAGAAGCTTGTGGCGGATCTCCCGCGGACCCCTGAGGTCGTAAAAGCTTTTGCAGCGATCGCTGAAATGGGTCCTTTGCCGCAGCGAAGGTGAACAGAAATTATTAACCCTTACTTTTGACATTCACCGTTAAATTGGTACAGGAGTCTTGGCATAATAATCTTTACAATCTGCCCAGATCGACGGCGCGAGACCGACGCAACTAAATAAGGTCAACTGGTCGTTGGACTCAAAAACTGCTGGGACGGTTACGTATCAGGGCCGAAACGTGGGTTGCTTGATGCCGAGAATTGCGCCTGCTTCAACCTGTGTGAGGCCGTGACTCTCAGTGTCACTAAACTTCCGGTCAATCCTATCTATGGCTTCAGCACTTGCGGCAGATGAGATCGCCCTTGGGAAACGGCAAGCGCACGCAGTCAACTCGCGGATCGCTGTGCGCGCGTTCCAGAAGATCCTTTTGGTAGCGCGGCGAGGTTACGTTATCGACGACGATCCAACCGCCGGGCACGAGGCGCGGCACGATTATCTCGTAGATCTTGGCGTTTAACTCCGGTGGCTCGATGTCGGAGAAGCAAAACGCGATCTCTTCGAAACGGGTGGCGAAGTCGAAAGCGTCGCCATGAAAGACTTGGACCGAATCTGCCGCGCCGGCGCGGGCGACGTTCTCGCGCGCCAAGGCGACTTTCTTTTCATTGAGATCGACGGTCGTCAGCTTTACACCTTTGGCGCGCGCGGCCAGCGAAAGCCACAGGCTGGAATAGCCGCCGCTGCTGCCCAGTTCGAGAAATGCCCCCGGCGGCGCCGACAGCGCCAGCAGCGAAAGGCAGCGCCCGACGTCCTGGGTCACGCTGCGCAGCGACGCCTGATCGCGTTCCAATTGTTCCTCTAATGCGCGCATCACCTTGAGCATGTCGGCCGAAATGTCATGAAACATGGGCGTCTACCTCGATATTTTCATACGGCACGCTGCGCCTATTGATCTGCTCTTCGATATCGTCGGGAAATAGATTTTCGCTGAGCATGGCATAATCGCCGTAGGCGCCGTGCACCGGGCCGAGCAAGTTGCGTTCGGCGAGCAGTCCAGCCTTGCGCGTGCCAAAGCGCGGCAACTGCGAGCGATACTTTTGGTAGCACTCGTACCAGTTGCGCGACAGCCGTATGTAATAGTCCAAGGGCACCGGCGGCTGCTCGGCTTCCTTGCAAAGCGCCGTCGACGGCTCGCGGCGCCACTGCTGCGGCCGCGGCATAATTCCGCGCGACATCAAGTATTCGAAACAGCCGGTGGTGGACTTGAGCGCTTCGTCGACGGTTTTAAAGCCGCGCGGCCGCGCCATTTCGATGCCCGAGACGAAACTCGGTTGCACCTGGCCGGGACCGAAGACTTCCACCGCGTCGCACATCCAGCGCACCCAGTTGTCCCAGCCGACGCGCTCGGCTTTGCCGGGATTGATCCAGGCAAAGAGCTGTTTATCCCAGACCTCCATATTGAAATGGATGTTGTCGGCGCCGGCGGCTTTGTACCGCGCCACCTCTTCGCGCGGCCGGGCATTGACCTCAAAGGTAATCCTTGGCTTCGCCGAGCTGCCTTTGATGGCGCGAATGTACTCCTCGTAAAAATCCACTTCGTTTTTACCGTGCAGCGTCTTGGTGATCGAGCCGCCGCTGAGCACGAAGCCGGGCGGGGCTACTCCAAGTCTGCGGGCGTCGCTGATCACCTCCTCGCAGACGCGCACGACGTCGTCTACCGATTTTACCGGCGCCGCCAAAGTGAAGTCGCGCGACAGCTTCATCTGGCGGGCATTCTCGTTGATGTCGCAGAACTTGCATTCCTCCTTCGCCCCCCAGTATTGGCAATTGCGAAAGATCGTAATAAACGCGCCGAAGGCGACGATTTCATGGTAGGGGGTGCCGTCAGGCAAACTTTTGGCATAATAGTCAGGCGTCTTCGGGAAGCGGACTTCTGCGAGGACGCGCCCTTGCGTCGTCATGACGAGCCGGCCATCGACGACGTCAATCAAGTAGGGCGAATGAGGCGAAAGCGAAGTTTGTATCGCTACGGGGCGCATCGCGTAGGGCCCATTGAGGATGACGAAGTGCTCCGGCACGCGCCGATGCTCGTTTCTCTTGAACTCAGACATCGGCACGAGATCGTAAGAAAACAATCGGTAGGACTTGACCAGGGCGCCGGCCGCGGCTTGCAGCGCGGCGTCGCTAAACCAATGACCGAGGCTCAGGAGATGCTGCTTGAGAATCGTCTCCTTGGGCACGTCGGGATATTTCTTGAAATACGATTCCAACACTTCGGGATCGGAATCGTTGGTCGTCGAGATGTTACCCATTGCGCGGATCCTTTCGAACGTTACGTTTCGTGGTTTGGGCTAGGCGATCGACAGCCGCCAAACAGCGTGGCGCCACGGCCGACCGTCGCGCCTGGCCCACTTGCCGTGGTTGCTACTTCAAGAGGGCGTGGGCAAGCTTGGCTGCGGGTTTGCGCACCCTATCGAGTTTCTCCTCGGACTGATTTTCGATCTGCCAAAAATAATCCACCGACATGGAGTCTTTCGCTGCGATGGTGCCCAATTCTCTCAGCCAGCGGGTATCGACATCAATACGTCGAGTAGCTTGACCGAGGCCGCGGGAAAAGACCTCCTGCCCCTCACGGCTGAGTAGCCAATTGACAAAAACTTTGGTGCTGTTCGGATGTGCCGGCGCTTTGATGATCGCCAGATTGCCGCTGCCGGCTGTGCCGAAAGTTCCCTCTTTGAGCGTCGGCAGGGGCTTGATCGGCAAACTCGCTTTAACAAACGGCATAAAAGAATAGTAGGTGTTACCGACCATGACGGCGACGCGCCCTTTGGCCAAACTTTCCGCGAGCACGCGCTGATCGCGGCCGATATATAAATCTTGCGCCGCGAGATTCTTGAGATATTCTTCGCCTTTGACCTGCCACATGTAGGACCAGTTGGAGTCTCCGCCGCCTGGGGTGCGCGGATCGAGAAAGCCGATCTTGCCTTTCCACTTCGGGTTGAGAAAGTCGTCGAAGGAACGCAGTTCGTTTGGTTTGACCAGATCGGTGTTGTACCAAATGCTTTCCGGTAAATAGGCTTGAAACATGTAAATGAAACGTTTTGCGCTATCGACCCACAGATGACCGCCCCACCACTGTTTCGGATCTCTCACTTCGGGCAGCACCAGCCATGGTTCGATCGCATCGATGATGCCCTCGTCGAGCATGCCGGAAATGATTGAAGAAGAACCGCCGATGTGGAGGTCGAAATGGCGCACACCGGCTTTGAATTCATCCGCCATGCGGCGCACTCCCGCGCTGCCGCGCGCCGTGAAAACTTCCACTTCGATGCCGAATCGTTTTTTGAATTGCTCCTCGATTTGTCTTTTCAACTCGGCGCTGGCCGGGAGCGATATCGTTACTTTGCCCTCTTTCCTCGCTGCTTCAACCAGCTTATCCCATTCCGCCGACCCGGCAGCCTTGCTTGGTTGGCTGTAGACCGCGGGCGCAAATAGCAGGAGCCAAAACAGGCCGACAGACAAACAATTGATCGCGATAATGATCTGGGCTAGCAACCTTTTGTCTCCACTACTTTCGACGCTTTACTTGGATGTTGAACAATTCTTTATTGAGATGAATTTCATATGTCAAGTATGACTTCCCACGCGCGCGCCCATGCTCGCCATACGCTTAGAGACAGAACTGCATTGGCATTGCAACGGCAGGCTCGCGCCTCTTCGTGTCAGTTTCAACTGCGGAGTCCAGGATTATCTGAACGATGGCAGGCTGACGTTTACGATTATGCCATGGGATATCACCGATTTCCTTCTTATTTCGTATTCTCTTTGGGAAAACCGAAGGCTTCAACGGCCATGGCCATCCACTTGTCGGAATTATGAAAGTCGGCGAAGCCATTGATGCAAAGTTTTTTGCCCTGAAGCGATTTCGACATATTGCTT
>JAERMN010000364.1 GCA_016844625.1 Deltaproteobacteria bacterium | reverse complement strand
ATCGGTCATCTGGATATGCCCGGCGGTGGACAGGTGGTGGTGCAGGGGAAGCGCGCTTATGTGGGACATATGGACCCGCCGCATGGCACGTCGATTGTCGATGTCTCGGACGTTTCCAAGCCGAAGATTCTCTCGACGCTCGAGGTCGCCGACGATAATCACTCGCACAAGGTGCGCGTCAGCGGCGACATCATGTTGATCAACAACGAAGCGCATCGGCGCCATCAGATGTGGGGCGGCGCGAAGATCCCGGCGACGCGGGCGCGTTTGGCAAACGAGCTTGGCCGGGCGCCGAGCGATGCTGAGCTGGCGGCAGCGCTTAATTTTAAGCCGGAGGATATTCCCGCTTTAACGAAAGCGGCAGGCGAAGTTTATGACAGCGGCGGTTTGCGCATCTACAATGTCGCCGATCCGCGCAAACCACGCGAAGTCGGGTTCTTCAAAACCGCGGATACCGGCGTGCACCGCTTCGACTTCGATGGGCGCTACGCTTATATCTCGACGCGCATGGAAGGTTACCACGGCAACATCATGGTGATCGTCGATGTCAGCGAGCCGAGTAAGCCGAAAGAAGTTTCGCGCTGGTGGCTGCCGGGTCAGTGGACGGCGGGCGGCGAGAAGCCTTATTGGGGCGGCGAACGATGGGAATGCCATCACCCGCTGCGCTTCGGCGATCGCCTCTATGTCAGCTATCACCACGCCGGCATCGTGATCCTCGATATCAGCAATATCACCAAGCCCAAGATGCTGAGCCATCACAATTACCATCCGCCGGTGGATTGCAGCACCCATACTTATGCGCGCATGCCCTTGCGCTTGGATGGCAAGGACATCGCCGTGGTGGTCGACGAAGAGCCGGGGCGAGCGCGCGCCGGCCATATCCCCGGCTTCATGTGGGTGTTCGACGTGACCGATGAGACTAAGCCCGCGCCGCTCTCGGCTTATTT
Source organism: Deltaproteobacteria bacterium (assembly GCA_016844625.1). Taxonomy (GTDB): domain Bacteria; phylum Desulfobacterota; class Binatia; order UBA9968; family UBA9968; genus DP-20. Next base: position 3,356 of record JAERMN010000364.1, on the reverse strand, counting down.
CATGTCCGAGCAAGATACGCCGTGGAGCCGCGCCGAACATGGCGGCCGCTTCGGCGCGCACCAGTGCCATGAGCGCATGACCGACAGTTTGGTTTATCTTACTTGGTTTCGCGGCGGACTCCGGATCGTCGATATCGCCAATCCGCATAAACCCAAAGAGGTTGGTTACTATATCCCGGCGCCAGCGGCCGGGCAGAAAACCGTTCAGTCCAACGATGTGTTTCTCGATGGACAAGGATTGATCTATCTTCTCGACCGGTTCAACGGTTTGGATATTCTTGAGTACACCGGTCCGGCGGGGCAGAAAGCGGCATAGTGCGATGCGCAAATCAAATTCGACCGCCGTTTCAATGCGAGAGAACTGCGTCGTTGGCAGCGCGTGAAAGGTCAAATAGCTAGCCGTTTTCGATTCCCCCCTTTGGACTCTAATCATGCGCCACATAATTTTGCTGGACACGGGGGTGAGGGGGCAGATGGCTCCCGGTTGTCTATTCCCCCTTTGGAAAAGGGGGATCAAGAGGGATTTGTTGGCGCGGCGGGGCGGTCTTCGTTGTGGCAGAGCAGCTCACCGCTGGGACGATATATCCATGTGCGAAAAAGAAAATCTCCCCTATCCCGCTCTTTTCCAAACAGGGGTAAAAGAAGACTTGCAAGGTTTTGAGTGAAGGATAGCCGATGAATGTGGATGCAGACGGCGCGGTTGCTTTTAACGTCAAACGTATCGGCCATTTCGATACTCCCGGCGGCGGGCAGGTTTTGGTCAAAGGCAAAACTGCTTTCGTCGGTCATATCGATCCGCCGCATGGGACTTCGATCGTCGATGTCTCGGAGCCGTCGCGACCGCGGTTGATTGCGAGTTTGGAAGTCTCGCCCGAGACCCATTCACACAAAGTCCGCGTGGTCGGCGACGTCATGATTATCAACAACGAAAACTACACGCGTCACCAGCAAATCGGCGGCACTCGGATTCCCGCCGAGCGGGTGCGCTTGGAGAAAGATCTCGGCCGGCCACCGACCGACGCGGAGCTGGCGAGCGCGCTTAACTACAGTGTCGCCGATTTAAAAGCATTGATCGAGTCGGCCGCGCGCGGTTATCAGGGCGGCGGCATTCGTATTTTCGATGTCGCCAATGCCACGAAGCCGCGCGAGATTTCGTTTTTCAAAACCGGCGGCAACGGCGTGCACCGTTTCGATTTCGACGGACGTTACGCGCACCTATCGACGCGCATGGAAGGTTACGACGGCTACATCGTCATGATCGTCGATCTCAAAGATCTGACACGGCCGGAAGAAGTTTCGCGCTGGTGGCTGCCGGGGCAGTGGGTCGCCGGCGGCGAAAACCCCTACTGGGGCTACGAACGATTCGAATGTCATCACCCGATGCGCTTTGGCGATCGGCTCTACGTCAGTTACTGCATGGCGGGTCTGGTGATTCTCGACATCAGCGATATCGCCAACCCCAAAGTTATCAGCCGTTATAATTATCATCCGCCCTTCTTCAAGACCCACACGTTTGTTCCCGCGCCATTCAAAATGGGCGGTAAAAACGTCGCTGTGGCGGTTGACGAACAGCCACCGCGGCCACGCCCGGAACAGGTGCCGGCGTTTATGTGGGTGTTTGATGTCAGCGATGAAACCGACATAAAGCCGCTGTCGGCTTATTCCATGTCGGAGTCGGACACACCGTGGACGCGGGACGAACATGGCGGGCGCTTCGGCGCGCATCAATGCCACGAGCGCATGACCGATAGCTTGGTCCATGTGACGTGGTTTCGCGGCGGTTTGCGTATCGTCGACATCGCCGATCCATTGAAACCGAAAGAAGTCGGCTACTACATTCCGCCGCCCGGCAAAGATCACAAGACACCGCAGTCCAATGATGTTTTCGTCGACGGGCAAGGACTGATTTATGTGATCGACCGGCTGAACGGCTTGGACATTCTCGAGTACACTGGGCCGGCGGGGCAGAAAACAGCTGCGTAATACCGATAACTCGCGCAAAGGCGCACAGGCCGCCAAGTTCCGAGGCAGAGGAGGTTACCCATGAGCGCGTATCGAAATTTAGGGCGACTCGGAGTTTCCATCGTCATTGTTCTCGGCTTTTCGTCCATCGCATCAAGCCAGCGGCTGGGGAACAATCTTGATGAAATTATTCAGCTCGCCAACAAGGAAAAAAATGTCCGCGTGGCGACATCGTGGGAGCCGGAAAATGAAACCGCCTTGCTGAAAGGTTTCACGCAGAAATATCCAGGGATCAAGATTTCCACTGACCGCATCAGCGGTATCGATACCCGTGAGCGGATCATGAACGAAGCGCTTGCCGGCGTGGTCGAACATGATCTGGTCAACGTGTCGGGCGAGTTGCGCAATCAATATATTAAGGCCGGTGTCTTGAACGGTCCGATCCCGTGGCGAAAACTATTTCCTAAGATCAACGAACTTCATTTCAGTCCCGATGGTTATTTCGCCGCGAGCGGTTTTAGCACCTACATCATCGCCTACAACCCGACTCTAGTGCCGAAAGACAAAGTGCCGAAAAAGTGGGATGACTGCTTGGATCCCTATTGGAAGGGGAAGTTGGTCGTGTTGACGCGGCCGCGCACCTTCACCGGCCTCGCCCCCGGTTGGGGCGAAGAGAAGTCGCTTGCCTTCGCGCGCGCGCTCAAAGAAAATCAGCCGGTGTGGAAGAGCAGTCAAACCGGCGCTCTCACTCAGGTAGCCGTCGGTGAGTATCCGATGATCTGCGGCATGGCTTATCATTCTTTAAAGAGCACGGTGATGCGCGATCCCACGGCCAAGGTCGCCTACGCCGTGCCGTCCGATCTGCCATTTCAAATCGGCGAAGCGATGGGCATCATGAAAGGCGCCAAGTATCCCAACGCGGCGCTGGCTCTGACCGGCTGGTTGGTGACGCCGGAAGGACAGAAGAATATGGATCTCGAGGGCCGAAGCTCGCCGTATGTTCCAGGCACCGAAGCGGCGGAGTTGGTCAAAAAGCATAAGGCGAAAATCGTCTTCGAAAGCTGGGATGCGCTGCAGCACGAAGCCGAGATGGCGCGCAAAATTACCGGGGCGTGGGGCTTCCCGAAGGCGAAGAATTAAGAGAAGGCAACCACAAAGGGCCTAGCGCGGCACAGGCGCAAGCGAAGTTCGGAATATCTCCCGCAAAGCATGTCCTGAGCTTAGTCGAAGGGGCGCAAAGGCCGCAAAGGTCGGGAAAATATGGTGCAGATGGTTTGTAATATTATCTATCCTTGCCCTCCGAACTTGGCGTGCTTTGCGTCTTAGCGGGAGGAATATCCGAGTCCGAGGGTATTTGACTCCCGGAAAATTTGCGCAAGCCGCGCAAATTGTCA
>JAERMN010000363.1 GCA_016844625.1 Deltaproteobacteria bacterium | reverse complement strand
TGGACCGCTCTGCCGGATCGCGTCGCCATGGAGCGCGGCTTTTTCGACAAAGAAGGTTTGCGGGTTCGTTACATTCAGTTCCAGGGAACCAACCTAATGCTCAGCGCCTTGATGGCCAATGAGGTCGACTACGTGACGATCCTGCCGTTCATCGCCGGCGCGGCAACTCGAGGGCTGCCGGTAAAAATCGTCGCGGCCACCGTCAAAACCAGTGGCTACGCCATCGTCTCACGACCCGATATCGACAGTGTCAAAGCGCTCAAAGGAAAAAGAATCGCGATCAATACATTTGGCAGCTCCGCCGACTTCGCGATCTATCAACTGCTCAGCCGCAACGGCCTCGATCCCAACAAAGATGTCACCTTGCAGGCGGTCGCCGGCAGCCCGGACGCCCGCTTTGCTGCTCTGCTTAGCGGCGCCGTCGATGCCACTGTAGTCAATAGTCCATTCGAATACCGTGCCGAGCAAAAAGGCTTTAAGACGCTCTTATCGGTGAAGGAAACCGCGGAGTTCGTGAAAATACCCATCGTCGGCTTGAGCACCACTCAGAGAAAGATTGACAGAGAGCCCGACGAGATCGTCCGCTATTTGCGCGCGTTGCGCAACGCCATCTTATTTTTGCAAAGCCAGCGCGAGATCGGCATTGGACTCCTCGAAAAATTGCTCAAGCTCGATCGCGCCGCAGCGGAACGCTTCTACGCAATTTACCGCGACCAGTATAATCCCGACTTAACCGTAGCCGACTCCGTCGCCGAAGAATGGATCGCCGTCGGAAGTCAAAGTCCAAGTCGTGCGCGACTGGAGCTTCGCGGAAAAGGCAAGGGCGCAGTAATATCGGTTAAGAGAATGTCGATTAATTCTCCAGAAGTTTTTTGACTCGCTCGATCACTTCGCCCTTCTGCTCCATCAGCTCCTTGACCAGCGCTTGAATCTCTTCGCCAGTTGAAGGCTCCATGTCTAATCTCAACCTATCGACCTCGGCGATCAGATCGGGATCTTTCAGCGCTTTGGCGTAGGCTTCACGCAGAATCTTAACCCGTTCGGCGGGAACGCCCGGCGGCGCGACCATCGGGCGGTCAAGATCCTTTGTCTAGTACCGACCTGCCGCCTCACCTCGAAAGACTTCAACTTCCCGCAAAATTTGCTCGATAGAAGGATGCGGGCTCGCCGAAACATCGTCTCCCGAGTGTTTATGATCGGGGTGGGTCGAAATCTCAGGGTGATGCGGAGCGTTATCGTAGCGAAAAACTATTCCCGTGCGCGAACTTTGATAATGATAGCGATAACTGAGCCAGTGCGGCTCTTCACCGACCAGTACGATGGCTTCGCTGATTTCTAAGAGCGACTGATCACCGAAGCGCAACCGGATTCGCGCTCGGCTTGGGCGTCGGCCACACCCTGAACAAGCTCGCGAACTCGAGTAAAATACTCGTCGATGGTTCTCATCCACGCGCCGCCACTAGCTTTTCTTCCAGCTCTTCCTTCAACTCCAAATAATGCTGGTAGTCCCCGGCCCACTCAACAAAGTCTGCCGAATCTCCCCCAACGCCTTTCCGATAGCGGGCGTAGAAGTCCGCCGAATTCATCTGATAACGTTGCTCGTACACCACCAGCGAGCGAATCAAAGCAGCTATCGCCTCCACGGGTGAGGCATACACCGTCCGTTGGATCGTCATAGGATTTTCTCCTCTATCCCTTTTGTTTTGCGATCATATTATATCACTGGACGGCTGCCCGCATTAACTGATCGCCCCAAGAAATTTTTCAGTCCTGTCCGTCCCACCTCTCGTTTCCCTTCCCCCACCAAAATAAACGCGCCCAGAAGTAGGCGTGGGAGGTCAAGACGGAGATAGGAGTCGAGATAGGGTCTGAAGGTTGGGTCAGGTCAGAATGTGAGGTCAGGCAAACCTTATTGCTCTTTCTGGGCGCCGCCCAATTTCACAAGCCGGCGCAGAGCGTTTCCACTACGCCACGCACGTTTGGATTTTTTCACCAACTCCTCAATTCGTAAACTACAAGAAAGAAAAGGGGACATTCTGAATTTTTCGATACGTTTGGAGCGCATTGGCAGGCATTCGAATACTTATGCATCTGGCCTCGGCCCTTTCGTTGCGAGCCCCGACGATTCGGTTAATTTTCCAATAGCTTTTTCACTCGCTCGATCACTTCGCGCTTCTGCTCCATCAGTGCCTTGATCGGCGCTTGAATCTCTTCGCCAGTTGAAGGCTCCATGTCTAATCTCGACCTGTCGACTTCGGTGATCAGGTCAGGATCTTTGAGCGCCCTGGCGTAGGCTTCACGCAGAATCATAACCCGATCTGCCGCCGGGCATGTTCTGCACGAGCATCGTCGGATTGCCGGGAATGTACTTGCCCATCGTCCGTGCCAACAACCGCCCCGACAAATCGTAAAGCCCGCCTGGCGCGGAGCCGACGACGACAGTGATGGTCTTGCCACCGTAAAAATTCGCCTGTGCGCGGACATCGGCATGGACGTCGAAAAGAAATACCAGAGCGACAGCGGGGCCGATTAAGCGGGCCAGCCGTGCAAAGCTCCGAAGCATCCGATCACCCATTACTCCACCACTCCATTATTCCAACACTCCATTTTCCCCTAATTCTTCCACGCCGTCGGCCTGATCACCTTGCCTGGATACGCGCCGGTGGGCGCGCCGTTTTCGATGACCAGTTCGCCATTCACCACCGTGTACGGCACGCCAACGGCTTTCTGAATCATGCGCGTCTCATTGCCAGGCAAGTCGTGAACATACTCCGGCTCCAGAGTATTTACCGTTGCCGGATCGAAGACGGCGATATCGGCAGCCATGCCTGGCCGCAGTAAGCCGCGGTCGTTAAGGCCGAAAATCGAAGCGACGCGGAATGTGAGCTTCGACACCGCCTCTTCCAGCGGCATGATGCCGTGGTCGCGAACCCAGCAGCCAAGGAATGCCGTTGAATACCCGAAGCGGGCGTCGTAGCCCATATGCGCGCCGGCGTCGGATTGGCCGATCATCACCGACGGGTGTTTGAGAATTTCACAAACCGCCTGCGGGTCGCCTTGGGTATTGGTATGAACGAAGCGAGTTTCGAGATCTTCTTCGAGAGAAATATCCAAAAAACAATCCAGACCGTCCTTGCCTTGTGCCTGGGCGATTTCTTGAATCGATTTCTTCTCTTGCGATTTATTTTTCGCGAGCTTGACCGCGTCGACAAAAATCACATCCCAACGTCGCGGAAAGACCGAAGGCGACTGATCCTCGATCGCTTCCGCGCGCAGTTTTTTTCTCACCGCGGCATCGCCGAACATCTGTTTGCGCTCTTCCAGTGGGCTAAACAGCGCGGACTTCCAGGTCGGAAATTCGTCGAAGCACTGGGCGTCGCGCAACGTGTAGCGATTCTGGAACGGCTTGGCCTGGGTCATCGCGTAAATCGGCAAACCTTCTTCCTTGAAAACGCGCTCGGTGCTGGCGAGCATTTCGCGCCAGTGATGCGGCCGGCTCCAGCTATGGCTGATGCTCTGCCATAACACTGGGCGTCCGGTGCGCCGCGCCATTTGCGCAGCGTAAGCGATGCGGCCGCGGGCATCCGCGCCGCCACCGCTCAGTTGCACGACGCCGGTGTTCATTTCGCCCAACACATCTAACAGTGATCCTAATTCCTCGTCGGAGGCCAGACGGCTCGCCACCGGCTTTCTGTCCTCGCGTATATGGCGCGGGTTCTGATTGGTCGAAAAGCCCACCGCACCGGCTTCCATCCCTTGGCGGACCAGCTGTTTCATCTTGGCGACTTCTTCCGGCGTCGCTTGCCGTTCGACCGCGTCTTCACCCATGACGTAATGGCGCACGGCGATGTGGCCCACCAATGCGGCGGCGTTGATGCCCAAGCGGTTGCCGAGCGCGCGCAGATACTCCGCGGTGGAAGTCCATTTCCATTGAATGCCTTCTTCGAGCACGCGCCGGCTGATCGCTTCGACTCGGACAAAACTTTTTACCACGGCGTCGCGGTCCTCAGGTTTCGCCGGCGCTAGGCTCAAACCGCAGTTGCCGATGACCACCGAGGTCACGCCGTGAAAGCAAGACGACGTGCCCATCGGATCCCAGAACAGTTGCGCGTCCAGATGGGTGTGCGGATCGATGAAGCCCGGCGAAACTGCCAAGCCGTCGACGTTGAGTACGCGCTTGGCGCCGCCGTTTAATCGGCCAATGTCGACGATTTTTCCATCGGCAATCCCAACATCGCCGCTATAACTCGGCATCGCCGAGCCGTCATAAATACGCCCGCCCTTAAGTATTAGATCGTACATCGCATACTCCTTTTATGATCCTGCGCCATTCGCGCCAGCCATACGGAGGTTAGTTGAAGACATCGGCGCTGGTCAAGCGAATTGTTAGCAGGTAAGAATCGCTTGCAATCGCTCAGGTGCAATGTGCTATGTTCTGAGTAGTTCTGATTAACCGAAGGAGGGGTCCGCTAATGGCGCTCAATCGCTATTTTCCGCTTGCTGTTCTGGCGCTCTGTCTGTGCAGCGCTGCTGCCAGTTTCGCCGCCAGCGCTGATCTTATCGAAGGCGCAAAAAAAGAGGGGGCGATGGACTGGTTCGGCGGCGGCTCGGCTGAGATCGATGAACTGATCAACCGCGGCTTCATGAAGAAGTATCCGTTCGTCCAAGCCAGGAAAACCCGGGTTCAAAGCCAGCGGCTGTTAGTGCGCTTCGAAACCGAGAGCCGCGCCGGCAAACACACCGCGGACATTGTCCGCACTACCGACTGGTATATCGATATTTTTAAAAAAAAGGGCTTGCTCCTCCAATATGATCCGCCGGAGCGAAAAAACATTCCTGACGAAATGAAAGACCGCGACGGCTTTTACACCTCGCTCTACCTGGCAGTGCATGCGCTGGCGTACAATACCCGCTTAACGCCGAAAAATGAATTGCCGCGCTCCTACGACGATCTGCTCGACCCGAAATGGAAAGGCAAGCTCGGCCTCGAAGACGCCGCCTATGTCTGGTTTGTCAACGTCCTCAAGATGAAAGGCGAGAAACCGGGCATCGAATACATGCGGCGACTGGCGCGCCAGGACGTTAGCTTACGCGCGAGCACGACGTTGTTGACCAATTTGGTCGCGGCCGGAGAAATCCCATTTGCCATCGATCTCTACGCCGATGACGTCGAGCGCGTAAAGAAAGCCGGCGCGCCACTCGACTGGGTCGCCTTCGATCCGATGATCGTTCACACCATCGCCGGGGGAATCAATAAGAATGCGCCGCATCCCAACGCGGCCAAACTGTTTATGGACTTTTTGCTATCCGAAGATGGCCAGCGCATTTACCAGAGTCAGAACATGCAGCCGACCCGCCGCGGCATCACCGCGACATGGCTGCCGAAAAACGTCAAAATTCATGTGAACGATCCCGACATCGGCGATAAGGTGGGTGACTATCAAAAACTTTTCGCAGAGGTATTTGGCAAAAAGTAAAACACTCACGGCATGAAGTAGCGCATGACCAGCACGAATTGCCCGAATGCTTATCAATCTCAAACCCGCGGAGGCACCAGTCCATGCTAGTTAAACGTTACATCCCGTTTGCCGCTCTTTTTATCTGTTTACTGCGCACGGTCGCCAGCGAAGCGGCCAGCGCCGACATCGTTGAAGCCGCAAAAAAAGAGGGAGAGATCAAC
>JAERMN010000362.1 GCA_016844625.1 Deltaproteobacteria bacterium | reverse complement strand
CGGCGCCTGCCTGGCGCGCCCCGCGCCGGCTGGATTGAACTCCTCAGCATCGAGGGTCATCGATGTTAGCTTGCTTTTCTCTCTCAAGAGCCAAGAGCGGACTTGACCCCATTTCTGACGACCCAGTTACCAGAAGCGTTGACAGCGAAACGGCCTTTTCAGTCTTTGTGTATCGGTCGCTGCGGCGGTTGGTTAGCGGTCGACTCTCGAACGCCAGTAACCCGGCCGGCGACTTTGGTGTGCGACAACTTCGATGCGCAGGATATCGGAGGTCACGCTGTAGAATAGGATAAACGGGAAACGACTCAGTACGAACTTACGAAGCACGGGATCGGCGGGGGCTCCGATCTCGGGTTGCTCAAGCAGAAGATCCGTCGCGCGTCGGACCTCAGCCTCGAAACGCTCGCCCAGCCCAGGAACCTGTAGCTCGTAGTACGCGGCTGCCTCGATGAGTTCCGACTCCGCTTCGGGGTGGAACTCAAGCTTCATCGATGGAGACGGGCGCGTAGATTCGCAAAAACGCGTTCGCCGGGAACCGGCTGCACTTTCCCTTCGACGACCTCGCGATAGCGCCGTTGCGCTTCTTCCAACCAGACCCGCTCAACGTCCGGGTCAGCGAGACCGTCTAGCTCAGCAATGAGCGTGCGGATGAGCTCGGTCTTATCCTTAAGGGTCAATGAGCGAATCTTCGCTTCGATCTCGGCGACATCGGTTGACATACTTGCTCCCATGTTTTTCCGGACTGCTCCAGTGTAACGCAAGGCCTCGTTGTCCGCTAGTATGATTATCTTGTTCCGAACAATAACGAGCAACTTCTGTACGTTTCGATTTCCGCCGACCTCATTTAGCTTGCTTCTACAACGGCAACAAGGGCTTGTAAAGCGCGCCGGAACCAGCAACCCCCTTAACGGTTGAATGCCAATCCCGTATGTTCAGAATCGCCAGGAGCGTTGACATCGAAACATTCTTTCCACTACTGTCGGTAATGATACTGCGGTCACGATTTACAATTTAGTAAGGACAGCAAACCATGAGCGATCAACTGTACAAAGGGTTCCGCCCGGACGAGATGGAGTATCAGTACAATCCGCGCGAGTCGGTGCCGGAATATCCGGAGCTCGCAAAAGTCCGCGCCGCGCAAGCGAAGAAAGTTCGCGAGAGCGCGAAATCGTGGCTGAACGTTCCATACGGTGATTCGCCGCGCGAGATGCTCGACATTTACGCCGCCGACAAGCCCGGTGGCCCCGTGTTGATCTACATTCATGGCGGCTACTGGCGTAGCGGCAGCAAGGAAGACAACTGCAATTTCGTACCCACGTTCACCAAGCGCGGCGCCACCGTCGTCTTGGTTGAATACGATCTCTGTCCGCAAGAGCGACATCGTCAGGCAAACCCGCGCCGCCGTCGCCTGGGTCTGGAAAAACATCACGCGCTACAGCGGCGATCCGTCGAAGATCTACGTGTCGGGCCACTCCGCCGGCGGCCATCTGACCGCCATGGCGCTGGCGAATGATTGGACGAAAGAAGGAATACCGCAGGACTGCATCAAGGGCGCCGTGGCAACCTCCGGCGTCTACGATCTCGACATGGTGATGAAGATCAGCGTCCAAGAACAAGTGCGCATGACGCCCGAGGTTGCCAAACTAAACAACCCATTTGAAAATCAGCCGCACGTGAAGTGCCCACTGATCCTCGCCGTCGGCAGCGCCGAACCCAAAGGCTGGCAGCAGATGTCGGAAGATTATTTCCACTACGCCAAACAACACGGCATGATCGCCGAATATCTCGTCGTTCCGGGCGCCAACCACTACACCATGTCGGAAAAATTGCTCGACGACACAAACTCGCTGACGCAGGCGATGATCAAGCAAATGGGAATTTGAATCGACACAAATCAGTTCCAAAGGTTCCAAAAGTTCCAGAGGTTTCAATCGTAGAGACCTCATCGCAGTCGAGCTGCCATCCACAGGTTTCATAAATTTTTATTCCGAACGTTTGGAACGTTTGGAACGAGTTTAAGGATTTAAGGAGATATTGTTCCATGCCCAATGTAAACCTACCCACAGGCGCAAATCTCTATTACGAAACGCACGGTCAAGGCGAGCCGCTGGTGCTGGTGCCGTCGACGGCGTTTTCCGCTGAAGTGTGGAAGCCGTCGCAAATGCCGCTGGCAAGCTCGACGCAGCTAATCATCCATGATCCGCGCGGTTGCGGCCGCACCACCGAGACGCAAAAAGTTTACACCATCAATCAGATGGCCAACGACATCGTCGCTCTGCTTGATCATCTACAAATTCCTTCAGCGCATCTCTGCGGCCACTCCATGGGCGGGCGCATCGCTGTGGAAATGGCGCTCAACTTTCCCGGCCGGGTAAAGAGCTTGATTATGGCTGCCAGCGGTTCGGGACAAGCGGCGCGGCCGGGACCGGATTGCATTCCCGGTTTGCCGCATTGGCTGGTCATCCGTCTGGTTGAGAAAGGCTTTGAGAAAGCGCTGCGCGAAGAGTTCTGCGATACCAGCGCATTTTTCACCGAAGATTTTCGCAAGAAGTATCCGGAAAAGGTCGAGGCGTTTTTTCAGCTCGCCTGGGCGACTCACGCCAAGCTGCCGGAGTACATTCATCTCATCATCGCGCGCCACAATTGGGAAGCGACGCACCGCCTCGGCGACGTGAAATGCCCGACGCTGGTGCTCATCGGTGACAACGACTCCGCGCGCAGCAATCACCTCGCTCAAGCCGAAGCGCTCAAGAATCGCATCCCCGGCGCGGAATTGCAGCTCCTCAAGGGCCAATCGCATGGATTTTTCTGGCAAGCTCAGGAGGAAACCAACCAGGTAATTCTCGATTGGGTGAAGCGCCACTCCACCCTGTAAATGTAAGGGTTGAGGAGCTAGCTGAAAAACTCGAAATCCCACTAACCACGAAGATCATGAAGGACACGAAGGGTTTGGATGATAAGTAAGGGCGGGTTTCAAACCCGCCCCTACGAAACCTTCGTGCTCTTCGTGTCCTTCGTGGTGAAAACTTTCTTGCTCCTTTAAACCACCGCCACGTCGTAGCCGTCATTGCCTTTTTGTTCCGGCGGGAAAAGATCCCAGGATTCGATCCACTCGCGCGTGCGCTCAAAAGCCTGGCGCGGATAGGGTTCGAAAACGATCCGCTCGCCAGGACCGAAGCGGCGAATGTCGATGAGGGTGTGATAACGCTCGGGCAGCTCTCTCAAGAAATAATGTTTGTAGGCTTCCGGCCCGAGGTCGATGTCATGCTGCGCGCGCTGCAGTGCCTTAAAGTAGCGTTCCACGTCCTGCAAGTCCGCGCCGTCCGAAACTAGATGACCGATCATGAAAGTGGTGTCGACGATTTTCTTGAAACCCAGTTGCTCCGCGATGTAAAAAGGCGCGCCGAACAAACTCGCCGCCAGCACTTGGCGGTCGACGAGTAAAGCTAAACGATCGAGCAGCAATCCGCCGTAGTGCAATTTAATTTCATCACGCTTGAGGAACTGCTCAAGGCCCTGCAACGTCGAATAATGGCTGCCCGAATGATAGCCGACGGTCACGGCAATGCCGGCCAAATCCTCCGGCTTTTGAATCGCCGAATCCGGCGGCACGAAAATACCAGACGGCGAAACCGAGTAGGCGCTTCCCCACATTTTCCCGTGGCCCGCGGAAGCCGCCATGTTAACCGTCCAATGGCACGCCGCGCTGAGATTGCAGCCGCGCCCGGTCTCGATCGATTCAAAGGCGCCGCGTTGGATATCCGCCGGCGCCGAGTCAACCGATTTCGCGCCCTTGGACCAGGTGACGATGGGCGTGACTAAGAACTCGTACACCAGTCCTTCCGTCGTGAAATAACCTTTTTCCTGGGCCACCCACTCTTGTAACCGTCCATGGGACTGAATGCGAAAATTCGCCATATTGCGTTTCCTTCCTTACGGAACAGAACGGCTGCGAGCGACAACCACCCCTTCTACCCTCATCGAGGCCAGACTATCAAGCCGAATTTTTGTATTTCTTCCGGGTTTAGTGTGAAGATGTTTTCACCACGAAGGACACGAAGAGCACGAAGTTCGGAATCTTAATCATCCGAACCCATCGTGTCCTTGGTATTAGTATAACTCAAAATTTGCGCAGCTTGCGCACATTTTTTGGGAAGCGAAGAGTCTCGGATTCGGATATTCCTCCCGCAAAGGCGCAAAGACGCTAAGTTCGGAAGGCTAAATAACAGTTTTCAATCCAATTCACTTCCTCCTATCCGACCTTTGCGCCTTGGCGCCTTTGCGGGAGATCCTCCGAATTCTTGTTTTAGTTTCTTTGCGCGAGACAATCCGAGACTGACCGGTGCGCGCAGCGCACCCTACGAAAACCTTCGTGTCCTTCGTGCCTTCGTGGTGAATCCGACTTTTCTCATCTTGGTCACGACTCTGCCGCGCTGGGCTCTTCGTGGTGAACAAAACAAACTGAACTGGACACATTATCCACACAAAAACCTGAAGAACCAGTTTCGCAATGACCGCCGCCAGTGGACAGCGCCGTGGCGCTAGGCTAGAACAATGACGTGGAGAAACGTTAAATGCCCTACTGCTACCCGCCCGATCCGAACACGCGAAAACCACACTTCACTCCGCCGCCCAAATCTTGCGACAGCCATTTTCACGTCTTCGGACCGCCGGAAGTTTTTCCATTTCTTTCAACGCATGAATACACGCCGCCGGCGGCGCCGCTGGAGCATTATCGTAAAATGCTCGCGGTCATCGGCGTCGAGCGCGCCGTCGTCGTCCAGCCGAGCGTGCACGGCCTCGACAACTCGGCGACGCTGGATGCGATCAAGAATTCTCACGACAAGTTTCGCGGCGTCGGTCGCATCGATGACAAGACGCCGAAGGACGAATTGAAGCGGTTGCATGACAGCGGCATCCGTGGTGTGCGCTTTAACCTGCTCGACCGTCCGCGCGGCAATATCAAACTCGACGTGCTCGACCGCTGCGTCGATAACATCGCGCACCTCGACTGGTCCATCGATCTCCACATCGACATGAAGAATCTCATCGAGCAGGAGAAACGCATTCGAAGAATGCCGATCCCGGTGATCATCGATCACATCGCGCGGGTAAAACCGGCCGAGGGTTTGCAGCAAGCCGGCTTTCAACTCTTGCTCGAGCTGATGAAGCTCAATCATGTTTGGACCAAAGTCAGCGGCGCCGACAAGATTTGCGAGACCACCGTGCATTCCTACTACGGTCTCCCATTCGTCGAAGTGACGCCCTACGCCCAGGCGGTCATCGCCGTCGCGCCCAACCGCGTCATCTGGGGCAGCGACTGGCCGCACTCGAATAATTTCATGCCCGGCCATACGCCCAATGACGGCGACCTGGTCGACCTGCTCGCGGACTTCGCGCCTGACGAAACGATCCGAGGAAAGATACTTGTCGACAATCCGGCGGCGTTATATGGTTTCGATTGAGTGGATGGATGGAGTATTGGAGTGATGGAGTAATGGGTCTCGGAACAGAGCGTATTCGTCTGTCGGCCTTTCGCATTCCGCCATTAGCCTGCGCGACCGCGCGTGCGATATTGTTTTGTTTTCTTTCGTCGCTGGTTATCACCACCCAGGCCATTGCCGTCGACCGCATCCGCATCGCCGTGTCCAATCCCAACATGCCCAATCTGACGACCCAGATGGCGCTGAAGCGAAA
>JAERMN010000361.1 GCA_016844625.1 Deltaproteobacteria bacterium | reverse complement strand
CCCCGTTCGTCCTCAGGCTCTCGAAGGATGAACGGAGGGTTTTTCAGCAGAATCACTTTTTGCGCTCACGCGGCTCCATCGTCCCACAGGACAGCCGATCTGCTACGAAAAAAGCCTCCCCACACCACAATCAAATCCCTTTTGATCCCCCTTTCCAAAGGGGCCATAGACTACCGGGAGCCATCCGCCCGCTCACCCCCGTGTCCAGCGAACAAGATGTGTTGCGGATTAGCTTTTTTAGCAGCCTGCGAGCGGGTGCGAAGACCGATCGTAGCTACTTGACCTGGTTCTTTATCGCCGGGATCGATTTGATGTAGTCAGCGATCGCCAGCGCGCCAAGGGCGCCCACGGTTTTAGCTCGGGCGTGATTTTGTTTCGCTGACTTGAGCGTGTGCAAGTAAGCGATCAACCCTTTTAAGTCTTTTTGCGCCATGCCGGAATATTTTTCGCAGGGCATCACTGGCAAGAGTTTGCTCTGGCATGGCGCACGCCTTTGACGATCGCGTCTTGAATCTGTTGGTCGGTCCACGCGCCCAAGCCGGTTTCTTTGTCTTGCGTGAGGTTGGTGCTGTAGACCTTGCCGAAAGGAATTGGCAACGGACGCGCGCCGGCGTTCGCTTCCTTCTTTGGCTCGGTATGGCAAGCGCAGCCGCCGGCGCCGGCGAAGCTATACGGGCCCTTGGCGATCAGCTCATGGTTGTCGGTCTGTGCGTTTGTGCGCGCCGGAAGTAGTAAGAAAAAACTCAGTTTCAATCTAATATTCCCCGCAGCTTGCTGCGGGCACCATCAAATGGGGAATCCAAAGGGGGCGAGCATCCCCTTTGGTCGCCTGCGGGGTTAATACCCCTCAGGCGAAATGCCCCGTTTATTGACGGCTAGCGGTTTCATGATGTTAGTGTTGGGCCGCCCTCCGAATTCTATCATCGAGAAACTTGAGCGTGGCATAGAAAGTCTTATTGATTGGCGCTGGCTCGCCGGCAGCTTCGAGCAGCTTGACGACGATGCCGTTGAACGCTTCGTATTCGAGCGGCTTGTTGGCTTCCAAGTCTTGCAGCATCGACGGTTTGAAATTTCCCAAGGTTTTGGAGAACTCAATTGTGTCGTCGAATATTTGACGCGCTAGCTCGACGGCTTGCGTGCGCGCCGCGGCCTGCACTTCTGCCATGCAATCCAAAGCGAGCTTGGTGAGCGATGCCGACTCGACGATTTGCTTGGTGTTCGCGCGGGCCAAGCAACTGATCGCGCAAATCGGCGCGTTCCACAGCAGTTTTGTCCATTGGACCTTGCCAATTTCGGCGCTCGCTTCACAGGGGATTCTTGCCGCGGTCAAAGTTTGCACGAGAGCTTTCGCGGCGTCACCGACCGTGCCGTCCATCTGGCCGAAAATAATTCTACCGCCGGTAGAGTGTGAGATAACGCCCGGCGCGCTCATCTGCGCGCCGACATAAACGACCGCAGGCAGAATCCGATCTGCGCCGTAAACTCGTGCTAGTTTTTCCGGATTATCGATGCCGTTTTGGAGCGAGAGAATTGTGGTTTTGTCGGACACTATCGGCTTGACGGCTTCAGCCGCTATTTCGGTGTCATAAGATTTCACGCAAAAAAGAATTAGCTCGACCTTGCCGACTTCTTGGGCGTCGGCGGTGAACTGCGCTCGGTGAATATTGAGATCGCCATTTGGGCTGATCACTTTCAGGCCGTGCATTTGCAGGGCTGCCAAATGCTTGCCGCGGGCGATAAATGCGACTTGATGACCAGCCGCGGCAAGTTTGGCGCCGAAGTGGCCGCCGACCGCGCCGCTGCCCATTACCGCGATGCGCATGATTTCGCTCCCATTGGGCGCGACTGTAATCTTGGCTTGGATTGAAGTCAATTTCTTGCTGGCCAAGGAACCTCGCCGGAGGTTTAAGCTCGCTCGGTGATATGTTATGAAAAAGCCCATGGAAAAGATCGATGCGCAGCGGGATCACCTGGGGCTGGAACGGTTTAAGCCTGGAATAGAGGTGACTTTCAAAGGCAAGCCGTACAAAATTCAGCGCCGCACGACGCTTGCTTCGGGCGAGGCGGCGGTGGTGTTGGAGGGTGAGAAAGAGCAGTTTGTCATCAGCGCCAACCAGTTTCTTGCCGGCGTGAGTTCTTAGTTCTGGAAAATCAACAGGGAGCGATTCATGGGGAAAATCGGTTTGACCTTGGCTTGTTGGGATTACGATCGGACGCGGGCGCTGCAAGATGGCCGGGTTGAAGTGGAGGGCGTCGATCTGACGTATTTGCCGCTACGGGTCGAAGAGACGTTTTGGCGCATGCTGCGCTACGGTGAGTTCGACGTTGCGGAAATGTCGACGGGCTCGTTCTTGATGTCGCGCGACAAAGGCGCGCCGCGCTTGATCGGTATCCCAGTTTTTCCCTCGAAGACTTTTCGCCACTCGTGCATTTACATCAACACCGATTCCGGCATCAGAAAGCCGGCGGACATGGCTGGTAAAAGAGTCGGCGTGCCCGAGTATCAAATCACCATGGCGACCTGGGCGCGCGGCGTCTTGCAACATGAATACGGCGTGCCGCCGGAGAAAATGAAATGGTTTACTGGCGGCGAGGAACATCCCGGCCGCCAGGACAAGGTCCAGCACAAATTGCCGCCCAACATCGATATCCAGGCGATTGCTGGCGACAAGACGCTCTCCGGTATGCTCGAACGCGGCGAGATCGACGCGATGATCTCGGCGCATATGCCGTCGCCGTTCGTGCGCCGCCACCCCAAAGTGCAACGCCTGATTCCCAACTTTCGCGAAGTGGAAGCGGACTATTTCAAACGGACCAAGATTTTTCCGATCATGCATACCATGGTGATTCGCGAAGAAATTTACGAGAAACATCCGTGGATCGCCCAGAGCCTGTTCAAAGCATTCGCAGAATCGAAGCGAATCTGCCAAGCAGAGATGTACGAGTTCTCGGCGCTTAAATACATGATGGCCTGGTCGATCGACGAGATGGAAAAAGAGCGCGAAGCTCTTGGCCCCGATCCATGGGCTTACGGTTTGGAGGCGAATCGGCATATCTTGGAAACGCTGGTGCAGTACACCCACGAGCAGGGTTTGATCAGCAAGAAGCTCGAGGTCGATTCGCTATTCGCAAGGAGCACGCTCGAGGAGTTCAAAATCTAAAGCGCGCGGGTTGATTCCGCGTTTGATCGGAGAGCATCGACCACAGCCATGGCAGACGAAAAAGCTTTCGAAGAAACCAAGTGGTGGATTGACCGTAGACCGGTCAAGGAGCGCGACAAGTCCGCCGAGCCGGTCAAAGGAATCATCGAGAAATGGGCCATTGAGCTGCTCAAGAATTACAATCAAGACGAAGCCGCGAAAAATCTCGTCGATATCAATCAGAGGATATTCAAAGGGCTAACCATTTCGCCCGGCGATTGGGGCTATTATTCCCTCGAAGTCGGCGCTTACCCGCCGGATAGGTTGGCTAAAATCAAAAGTGCTTTGCCGCTGCCTGCCGGCACCAGAGGTATCATAATCGACGCCGGCTTTTCGGTCAGAGTGATCATTACCGGGGAACCAGTGGGCGCACGCTATGTCGACATCAACTTCGTCGACGCGCCGTCACTGGATTTCTGGGTCAACGGTCAGTTGATCGAAGAGCGAGTGTTTTCCAATGTAGGGGAAGCGCTTAAGCGCATTCGGCCGGACCTGCCAGGCTATTTGAACCCGCCGGAAGATCCTTAGCCATTCGTTGAGATATCTGTGCAACCGTAATAGTCGAGGATAGATGAGCGCCATCTGCAATCCTCGACGATCACTTTCAGCCCGGATTGCGCAGTTGAAACTGACACGAAGAGCGAGGCGCGGGCCTTGCGTTGCCAAGGCAATGGAGGTCTACCTCTAAGCTTATGGCGAGCATGGGTGCAATCGAGTGGGTGTCTCAAGTAGAGGCGGTTCATTGCGGCATAGCAAAAAGGACTTTGAAACTTTACCTTTGGGTGCCTGCGCAACTCCAGGCCCACACCTCGCTCAACCAAGGTTGTAGCTCCAACTGCGGAATCCAGGTTCAGAGCAAGTTTCTGCGGTAGGCTATCAATGACAGCCGCAAGTCGCCGGTGTGCAGGCGCAGCCGCCGCGGGTTGCTGCGACCGGCTTTTTACCTGATGTCGGCTAGGTAAAAAGTGACAACTGTTTTTTCACGGCACTGCTGTCGCACTTGGGGCAGCTCACTTTTTCTCGCGGGAAGATAAGGACGATCGTTTCAAAGTTGTGGTCACAACGGCGGCAGCGGTATTCGAATATCGGCATGGATCCTTGCTTCGTTCGGAATTCCAAATTCCAGATCTCAGAAGCGGCTAGGCGCGTTTGGCTTTTGGTTTGGCTTGTTTGGCGGCTTCGCGCAGCGGGTTGTCGCGTGGAATCGGCACCAGCGAAGTCACTTCTAAGCCGTAGCCACGGAGGCCGACCAAATGCTTCTTGTTATTGGTTAACAAGCGCATTTTACGCACGCCGAGATCGCGCAGGATCTGCGCGCCGATACCGTACTCTTTGAAGTCCGCCTGGTAGACAAACGAACGGTTCATCGCTTTTTGCTGTTTACCTTCGACTTTCGGGTAGGCCATCATCGTCGGATGATGCGCTTTCTGCTTAGGTTGCAAATATAGGATGACGCCTTTGCCTGCCTTGGCGATGATCTCCATGGAGCGCTGAATTATCGCGCCGGTGTTGAGCAGCTCAAAGCCGAAAACATCACCGGGCACATATTTGGTGTGAACCCGCACCAGAGTCTCTTCCTTCGGCGAGATATCGCCTTTGATCAAGGCGAGATGTTCGTTGTCGTCAACGTGGGTGTTGTAGACGATGGCCTGAAACTCGCCGCCCACACGGGTCGGTAGCGGCGCGCTCGCGGCTTTGTACACCAACGAGTCGTAGTTTAGACGGGGCGAAGCGCATGAGGTCGGGCTGGCGCGCCATAGTGCCGTCGTCTTTCATGATCTCGCAGATGACGCCGGCCGGTTTGAGCCCGGCGAGGCGCGCGAGATCGACCGATCCTTCGGTTTGGCCGGCTCTGACCAACACGCCGCCGTCGCGGGCGCGCAGGGGAAAAATATGGCCGGGAGTCACCAGATCCGACGGTTTGGCATCGTCGGCAATGGCGGCAAGAATAGTATTGGCCCGGTCGGCGGCGGAAATGCCGGTGGTAATGTCGTGCGCGGCGTCGATGGAAACAGTGAAGGCGGTGCCAAAAGGCGAAGTATTTTCCGACACCATCATGGCGATGCCCAAGTGGCGCACCCGCTCTTCGGTTAGCGGCAAGCAGATCAAACCCCGGCCGTAGGTCGCCATGAAGTTGATCGCTTGGGGCGTGATTTTCTCGGCGGCCATGCAGAGGTCGCCTTCGTTCTCGCGGTCTTTGTCATCCATCAAGATGACCATTTTGCCGCGACGATAGTCTTCGATCGCTTCTTCAATAGTCGCTAAAGGCATGGGCGGTTACTTTACCATCTGGTTGGATGGGGTCAACCGAACCAAATGACGGGATGAGAGAGATAGAGACGCCAGATAGAGAATGAAATCAGCAGGTGGGGCGCGGTCTCTATCTCCTTTCTCTTAGCATCGTTGGGCGCTTACTGCGATTGCAATGGCGTAGGCGATACCATAAGTTTGCGAAAAAGTTATTGATGAAACTCAAATGAAAGCGATTCTGCTTGTCGGCACTGGCGGTTTTATCGGGTCGGTCTTGCGCTATTGGTTTTCGGCTTGGGTTTTCCGGATGCTCGACAAACCTTGGTTTCCCTTCGGTACGCTGGCGGTTAATGTGCTTGGCTGCTTTGCTATCGGCTTTATTGGCGGGGTTGCTGAACATCGGCGTTTCTTCGATCAAGAGATGAGGCTTTTTGTCTTTCTCGGCATCCTCGGTGGCTTCACCACCTTTTCGGCGTTCGCCTATGAAACCACGACTTTGCTGTGCGATGCCCGTATGCTCGGTGCCTGTCTAAACGTCGGACTGCAGGTTTTTCTCGGCTTGATAGCAGTCTGGCTGGGCGGTCTACTCTCCCGGTTGGTTTGACCGCTCTGTTTGCGCTCTCGCCATTGGCATCGGCGCTCATCTGGTTTCCCATTGGCCCTTTAGGTCGCGAAAAATTTGGAACATTGTCGGCCCTCAGTACGTCTAATGTTTCCAGGGGGGTGCATCGTGAGTAGAATTAAGGGGAAAAGTTCGAAGTCTAAAGACCATCGTGAGCGGCAACCTTTCTGGACCAAAGCGGTCAATCCGCCGCGGGCGCCGATGGAAGAAAAGGCGCTAGCAATTTTCCAACCTGACGTACTGATCGAAAGTCAGTATCAGTCGACGCAAACCCGTCAGCTTCCCATGGACCCGGAACGAGTGCTGATGCTGGCGGTGTTGCGCGATGCGGTGAGCTGTTATCAAGATCATGTCGGCTCGCGCCATAAGCCTAAACGATTACTGCACATGGAAGCCGAGCAATGGATTCTCGATCGAGATCGCTCCTATTTGTTTTCGTTCGAAAACCTTTGCGAAGCGCTCGGCTACGCTCCCGATTATATGCGCGCCGGGCTCGAGCGCTGGAAAGAAACCGCGCTGGTTCGCCCCAGACTAAAGGAACATACCAATCCGCTGGCTGGATAGCGACGTAGTAGCCTACGGATAGCACCACTGGGCCTCGATCGCTTTACGGCGAACGAGTCGCGCAGTGGCGCCGTCTAATGTCGGCGGAGGAAAAATCATGGACAGTCAACATTGCCAAGCAAAACGAAAACTAATAGTGAAATCCATCGCGGTGGCCAGCATCGTCTCATTGCTGGCCGGGGTGGGGATTACCGGCGTGGTCGAGCGCTTCCACACCGGAGTTGAGCCGGTACACGCGGCGAGCAGCTTCGCGCCGAGCGCTGCGGCGCAGAGCCTGCCGGATTTCATCAGCTTGGCCAAGAAGCTCGGCCCTTCGGTGGTCAACGTATCGACCACGCGGATTCGCGCTGCAGCGCAGGAAGGGCCGTCTCCATTCGGCGGCAACAATCCGTCGGACGAGTTTTGGCAGAGATTTTTTGGCGAACGTCTGCCGCGCGGGCCGCAGCGCCAGAGCGGTGTCGGCTCCGGCTTTATCGTCGATAGCAACGGTACGATCCTGACCAACTATCACGTCGTCGACGGCTCGCAAAAACTTGTTGTTAAGCTCGCCGATGGCAAAGACTATGAAGCGAAAGTGATCGGCAAAGATCAGAAGAGCGACATCGCGGTGATCAAGATCGAAGCAGGAGGCGAATTACCTGCGGTATCTCTGGGCGACTCGGACCGGCTCGAAGTCGGCGAATGGGTGATGGCGATCGGCAATCCGTTTGGTCTCGATCACACGGTGACTTCCGGTATCGTTAGCGCCAAGGGGCGAAATATCGGCCAGGGCCCTTATGACAACTTTATTCAGACCGACGCGTCGATCAATCCTGGTAACTCCGGCGGACCGCTGATCAATTTGCGCGGCGAAGTGGTTGGCATCAATACAGCGATCTTCAGTCAGTCCGGCGGCAATATCGGCATTGGCTTTGCTATTCCTTCGAATTCCGTAAAAGAACTCTTGCCTCAGCTGCGAGACAAGGGCAGGGTTGTCCGCGGCTTCATCGGCACTTCGGTGCAGAAAGTGACGCCGGAAATCGCGGATTCCCTCGGCTTAAATCCAGCGCGGGGTGCGTTGGTGGCCGATATGGTGAAAGGCGGTCCGGCGGAGCGCGCCGGAGTAAAAACGGGCGATGTGATCGTCGAGTTCGACCGTAAACCAATCAAGGACTCTTCCGACCTGCCGTCGGCGGTGGCGCGCGTCGCGCCGGGAACGGCGGTACAAGTGAAGATCGCCCGCGACGGCAAAGAAATGACACTGCCAATCACCGTTGGCGAAATGAAGGAAACCGAAGTCGCGACCTCGACGCAAGCTGGCGAGCTCGGTTTGACAGTCCAGTCGCTGACGCCACAGCTGGCGGAAAGTCTCGGGATAGAACGCGGCGAAGGCGAAATCAATCGTCAGCCGGTAAAGAATTTAGCCGACTATAATCGCGAGATCGCGCGCAACGAAAAAGCCAAGTCGGTCTTATTTCTAGTTCGGCGCGGCCAAAGCAGCTTGTTTCTCGCGCTCAAACGATAAGTTGATTTGAATTCATTCCATCGACGCGCACCCCTTCAATTGGCGGGGCTGCGCGGTTTTTTTGTTTACCGACGGTCCAACGCTCGTTTGTTTGGGCGGATTTATTCCGCGGCTCTTTCCTGCTAGATTACTTGCTTCAAATCATTCAGCAGGAGAACTGGGTAAATGAAAGTAGGTTTGATCGGCCATCGCGGCGCTGGCAAGACGACGATTTTTAACATGCTCACCGGTCTGCAAGCCCAAGTCGGCGGCTTTGGCGGCAAGGAAGAAGTCCATCTCGGCGTCATCAAAGTGCCCGACGCGCGCATCGATAAGTTGTCGCAAATCTTTAAGCCGAAGAAAACCACCTACGCGGAAATCCGCTTCACCGATTTTCCACCGAGCCAGGGCGAAGACAATCTCAAATCGAATCAAGCGCTGGTGACGCAGATGCGCGAGGTCGATGCGATTACTCTAGTGCTGCGCGACTTTGACGGCGACGTCAACCCGTTGCGCGAGCTCAACGATTTGCTCACCGAAATGATTCTCGCCGATCTCGCCGTAGTGGAAAATCGGCGCAGCCGTCTGAAGAAAGAAAAAGCCCGGCCATTGGAGGAGGCATTGCTCGAACGGTGCGCAGCCGCGTTAGAGAACGAGGAGAGCTTGCGATCGTTGACCTTCAGCGCCGACGAAGAAAATCTAGCCTCAGGCTTTGGCTTTTTGAGCCGCAAGCCGCTACTCGTGATCTTCAACCAAGGCGATGAAAAAGCGGGAAAACCGCTCGACGCGAAATATCAAGCAGAGCTCGATCGGCGCGGCCTGCAGGGGTTGGGACTCGCGGGCAAAGTCGAGATGGAAATCGCCCAACTCGATGAAGCCGACCGCGCCGCGTTTCTCAAAGAGGTCGGCATCGCCGAGCCGGCGCGCGATCGTTTCATCCGCGCTGCCTATGGCTTGATGGACCTGATCAGTTTGTTCACCACCGGTGAAGACGAAGTGCGCGCCTGGACTATTACCCAAGGGACGGTCGCCAGGAAAGCCGCCGGCAAAATTCATAGCGACATTGAGCGCGGCTTTATCCGCGCCGAAGTCGTTGCCTACGACGACTTCATCGTTTACGGCAGCGAAGCGAAATGCAAAGAAGCCGGCAAACTTCGCCTGGAAGGCAAAGACTACGTCGTCAAAGACGGCGACATCGCGCACTTCCGCTTTGCGGTCTAAGCTTGCCCGCTTGCCAACCGCGCCGATGTGCGCGATGGTCCCCCAAAAATCCCCCTGGAATGACCTGAATTTCACCGCGTATCTGGAGAAAAGCGGCTTCCTAAAAGAGCTGTGGGGCAATGAATTCGCCGTGCCCGCCCGTTAATCATTGGTTTGCGGCCACGCCCGCCAGTGTCCTTGTCTTAGTTATTTTCTTTTGTTAGTCCTGCCTTTGTTTCGCATTCCAGAATTTGAAAGGCACGAACCATGAAAACACTTATCCAAGGCGGCTGGGTCGTCGGCTTCGCCGGTAAAGAACACGAAGTGATCAAAGACGGCGTCGTCGTTTACGACGGCAACCGCGTTGAGTTCGTCGGCAAAGAATACGGCCAACCGGTCGACAAAAAGATCGACGCCAAGGGCTGCCTGGTTTCGCCCGGGTTCATTGACACACACTTTCACTCCGGCATCAATGCCAGTGACTACATACTAAACGACTCCACCAAGACCGATTTTTTCGCGTCAAATTATCTCGCCCACGGCGGGCCGACGCGCGAGGGGGCGCACTCAGCGCATTTGAAGGACGTCGATATCGGCCAGCGGTTTTCCTTGATTCACGTCTTGAAAAGCGGCGTGACCACAACGTTCGATATCGGTGGCGCCGGCGGTGAGCCGGAGCGCTACGTCGACATGATCGATCAAGTGGGCATTCGTTGCGTTGCCGGACCTAGTTACAAGAACGTCGCTTTCTTTCACGATAAAGAAGGCCGCCTGGAATATGATTGGAATGACGAACGGGGCAGTAAGGGGCTACAGACCGCGGTCGAGTTTGCCAAGAAGTATAACGGCGCATGCAGCGGCCGCATGACGGCGATGTTATTTCCCGGCCATGTCGACTCCTGCACGCCGGCGTTAATGAAAGAAACCAAAATAGCGGCCAAGGATGCCGGTGTGGGAATTCAAATTCATGCGACGATCAATCTGTTCGAATTCCACACGGTTATGCAGCGCGAACGCTGCACCCCCATCGAGCTTTTGAAAAAGATCGGATTCCTCGCGCCTGACGTTTCATTGTCGCACTGCATCTTTGTCAGCGGCCATAGCTGGCTTGCGTATCCTTACGGCGACGATTTGAAAATTATCGCCGACTCCGGCTCGTCGGTGGCGTACAGCCCGCTAAAGTATTTAAAGCTCGGCATTCTAATGGAATCCTTCGATCGTTACCGCCTGGCCGGCATCAACATGGGCATCGGCACCGATACTTTTCCCAAAGACATTCTCTCCGACATGCGCTACGCGGCGATCGCGTCGCGCGTCGCCGACAAGAGTTTTCTCGCCGGCCATCCACGCGATGTTTTCAATTCGATCACACTCGGCGGCGCCAAGATGCTCGGCCGCGACGACCTGGGCCGCTTACAAAAAGGCGCCAAGGCTGACATCACGATTGTGAATCTGCGCGATATCGCCTTCGGCGCCGTACGCGACCCCGTTCGTTCTTTAATGGAAACCGCAGTCAGCCGCGACGTGCGCAGCGTGATTGTCGACGGCGAAACGCTGGTCGACAAGGGCCAGTATCTCCGCCTCAACGAAGAAGACTTGTTAGAAAAAGTTCAGGCCAAAGGCGAAGAGGTCTGGGATAGCGTGTCCAAGTGGCATTGGACCGGCAAAGCCATCGACGAAGTCGTGCCGCCGAGTTTTCAGATGAGGTGAGATTCTTTCAAAGACACGACCCTGGACATGCATAGTGAGTGGGACTGACGAGTTGCCGGAAGATTTTCTAGATAAGTCCATATTAGCCAAACTTTACCGCGTTAGACACGGGGCCAGAAGAAGTTGATGAACTCTAAAATTCCGTCGGTTACACGGAAATGAATCAGAAATTTTTCCGCTCGGTAAAGATAACTCGGAGAGGAAGGATCATAAAAACTCGGCATCCGCCCCGGTAACTCTGGGTTTTGGATGACGGCCGCGAGGGTTTTATCTAGAATGTCTCGGTCCCGAGCGCTTGCGAATGGTTCAAAGGCAGCTAAGTCGATGAGAAATTGCCGAGCGAAAACATAGTCAGTCACCTAGGAGGCCTTTTTTGCGCGCGGCCTTGAGGATTTTATCAACTGACGGAGTCCCGGACATTCTGAGCATTCTGCCTTCTTTTAGGTCCTCTACAGCTGTTCGCATGGCCCGTAAAGCTTCGGGGTCTTGCCAAAGTCGAGCGACCGCTTTCAAGGTTTGCAGTTGTTCAAAGTTGACAATGACAGC
>JAERMN010000360.1 GCA_016844625.1 Deltaproteobacteria bacterium | reverse complement strand
TCCCGCATCCCCCTGCGACATGAAAACATGGCGGTTGTCGCTATCGGAATAAAGATGTTTCTTGCCCCACCACTTGGATTGATCGCGGACTTCGGGTGACACTAAGATCTCTGGCAGCGCTTTGAGAGCGCCCGCTTTGTGGTAAACGATCAGCGTCGCGCCGCCGCCGATGGCAACATCGACGAGATTCTTCCCGGCGCGTCTTTCCGCGAGAACTTTCTTTGAAAGATCGCTGCCCTGTCCGCCGATGAAATTTATCTTGATTTTGGGGTACGCTTCAGTGAACGCGTGAATCGACTTGGCAACGCCGGCACGTGCCTGGCCGTAGATCGTGACTTCGCCTTCTTTTTCAGCCGCGGCGACGAGCTTGTCCCAATCTTGTTGCGGTTGGGCAAAGACACCGGGAAGGAAAACCGAATTAAGTAGCGAGATAATAATGAGGACACGAGCCAACCTCGGTAAACCTCCCGCCTCGGTTCTTAACAACATAGGTTGGAATCATAATCAATTATATCTCCGCTTCGCAAGGGCGAAATGAGAAATATACTTGTAAAATCAATAGCTTATATAACGTATGAACATTTGACACATTAACGATCGGCCAGGTTTGCACGGCCCGTTTAGAGCGTGGCTAGTGGTGGCTGGAATCGGCGATGACGGAGTTGTTCAGAAACCGCGAAGTTGGACGAGCACGCGAGCGGAAAGTTTCGTGGCGGTTAGGATGCTGCACACTCTCGATGCTCACTTTGGTTACCGTAAAGACCGATGCGTTCGTTGATAACGCCGAGATCGATGAGTTGATTTTTTACTGGATCGCGGATGATGCCGATCGGCTCGAGTCCCTGCTGCACGCGTTCGATCTGTTCTTTGAGAAGCTTACGTAATTCAATGACGCCTTCATCGCCGACACCGAGATGCTCGGTGGCGCGGTCGGTCAGATGACCTTGGGTTTCCCACGCCATCGAGTCCTGCGCGGAAACCATGTCCATCTTGTATTCACGCGGCGCGGTCTTTAACGGTGTGAATCGGAACGGCACGGCTGCATCGGCAGGCGACCGCTCGGTCTCCGATGGAACAAAATTGGCGCGAAATACTTGCGTGTGGTGATCATCGATCGGCACGCGAATCTGCAAGTTGTGCCGCACGGATTTACCCTGGTTAAATGGCGCCACGTGGCGCAACACGGACGGAAACAGTAGCGGGTGCTCGTCCACTTCCGATTTACCAGCTGTTGAAAGCGGTAACGTCGTGCGCCGTTTCTTGATGCCGTATTCAAAACGAGTGAACTCATGCTTCTCGGCGTACTTCTTAACGCGCGGCGCCAGATGCGCCGTGTCGCCGTGGAGCCAGAACAGATGGGATGGATCGACCGAATTTTCCATCGGCTGAAGCCAATTGCAATCGATCACCGACTCTTTGACGATCCAGCGCCGGCCATGTTCCCACACCAAAACATCCCAGCGCGGCAATAGCGGCGCAGGCGCAGGACCAAGATACGCATAGATCAGTCCGCCGAGATACTCGACCGGATAGGCGACATGCTTGATGCGATCTTTGAAGGTGCTGTCGGCGGGCTCGGCCGGTTGCTCCAAACACTTGCCGGTGCCATCGAATTTCCAACCATGATAGGGGCAACGAATTCCTTCTTCGTCGACTCGTCCGTAAGCAAGCGAAGCCAAACGGTGCGGACAATGCTCGCCGACCAAGCCGTAGCTGCCTTTCTTATCGCGATAGACAACCAACTCTTCGTCAAGAATCTTCACGCGTCGAATGGGCTTTTCATCCGTTAGCTCAGCCGCTGCCGCAACCGGATGCCAGTAACGCCGCAACAACTCGCCGCACGGCGTGCCCCGGCCCACTTGAGTCAGCAGTATGTTTTCTTCATGCGTCAGCATAATCGATCTTCACAATTGCGAGCGAATTTCGTCGATCCTCCATCCGCGATCTTCGATCCTCGGCCTTCCCACTAATCCAACGCTCCATTACTCCATCACTCCAGTGTCAGTCACCTCATTTCTTGTTGAGCATCTGTTCATAGCCGAGCTTCTCGAGCATTTCGCGGCCGGAATAGCCTTTGCGAATACCCGCGGCCATCTCTTGTTCCTTAGCGTAGATCGTTTCTGCCGCGCTCACCACTGCGTTTTCTTTTTCTTTGGGAATGATAATCACGCCGCTGCCATCGGCCAAAACTAAATCGCCGGGATGACACTGCACCCCGGCGAATTGAATCTCCTGGTTGTAAGACTCCTGCATCACGCGCCCGCGCGCCGTCATCGGCACCACGCCGCGGGCGTAGACTGGAAACTCTAAATCGCGCGCCTCGTCGATGTCGCGCGAAGCGCCGTCGATCACCACGCCGCTTACGCCTTTCAGCTTGGCGGAAAGCGCCAACAAACCACCCCAGCAGGAAAACTCCAGCTTGCCGGCCGCTTCGATGGGCGCCGTGCCGAGATGCTGCGTCGGCTGCTGCAGGCCGGCGGGTTTGATCTTCATCGTCACCGCTCGTCCGGCGATCTTCGGACACGGCCACTGCGGCCGCACGCCCCAAGTCGCGCCTTTTAAATTTAAGCTGTCCAAAGCATCCGACACCGCGCAGGTATCGAGCTTCGCTAGCCGTTCAATGATTGCTTCACGGCCCATTCAAATTTCTTCTTTCTGTACGTAATTCCTTTTTTGCGCCCTTTGCATTATAATATCTCAAAATTTGCGCGGCTTGCGCAAATTTTCCAATTCGCCAAATCTCAGAGGGCGGGTTTCAAACCCGCCCCTTGTACAAATTTCGATTTCTTTTTTGCGAACTTTGCGTTCTTTGCGGCTAAATTACATCCAATACGCAAACCCCATGCCGCATCCCGTCGCCGCCGGCGAGCGGTAGGTCGTCACGTACTCCAAGTATTTTAGTTCGCGATCTTCCATCGCTCCCGCAAGCGCCACCCAGTTGAGAATCTCCGACGTGCCGCCCCACAGTCTTTCCCGCGGCAAGCGGAAGAGAACCTCAGGCTTTTTATTTTTCAACCCGTCGATGACCATTTGATCGATCTCTTCATCTATCACCACGTGGCTCAGTCCGCCCGACGCCACCAGCGCGACGCGTTTGTCGCTGTTCCACGCCTCGATCGCTTTGCGCACCGCCTGGCCGAAAGCGTAGCAGCGCTTGGGCGTCGGCTGGTTGGGCGGATAGTAAGTATTCACCATGACCGGCACCATCGGAATTTTCCCTCCCGGCAAAACGCGCCGGTAGACAAAACTAAACGCATGGCCAACGCCAATCTCGGCGCGCAATTTATTGCAGCGAGTAATGTCGAACTCAGCATCGGTCAGAGCACCAATCAAATGATTAGCCAGATCTGGTGCCGTGTCGTACTCCGGTTGGGTTTCGGCCCAGCCCTTTCTCTCGGCATCCTTCCATCCTGAAGGCCGCAGCCCGGAATCTTTCACCACCGGCAATGACTTGCCGTGATAGATCGCGAACATGGGCATGTTGTCGTCGTGAAATTGTTCCTGCTGGTCGTCGCCGAACACAACCACCACGTCGGCATTGGCCTTTTTAAGCGCCTCGCCCAGGTTACCGACCGCCTTCAGGCAAGCTTCATCGCGCTCACGAAACTTCTCCGGCGTAAGTTCCGCCTCTAGTCCCGGTTTCGCCCGCTTGAGCAAAGCGGGATAATCCAGCCGCGGGTCGGTCTGATCTTTTTTTAGAAGATATTCCCAGTCCTTCGCCCGGATGCTCAACTGCGGACTATGCGAAGTGCCGATGCCAATGACGACCTGTGCCATAAACTGTTTACTCCTCTTTGGGCCCCGCTCTCAGGCAGGAACTTAGAATAGAATTGGTCTACAAGCAAAGCTCACTCGCTGTCAAGCAAGACGCAAGCCTCCCAGGAATTAATCGCGCCAAGACGCAAAGTACGCCAAGTTCGGAAGGGGAGGATAGAAATTTTTACAAATGATCTTCACCGTTTTTCTCCGACCTTGGCGGCCTTGGCGTCCCTTCGACTTCGCTGCACGAAATACTCCGAGCTTCTTCTGTTGTTCACACGGCGAGGCTGCATAATGGCTTAACACTGATCGGTGAAAAATCGTCGAAAGGTCAGCCTTGGTGTTAGTTGGCACTCGATAACAAAAAATATACCGTATCAAGGTCGGCCGTGATTAAATTCGAGATCCTTGGCGAGATTAGCGACATTGAGACAATCGCCACCGGCCGGGGCGTTTACATCCGGCGCTATCTAGAACGCATGTGCGGCAAAGGGCGCTGGCGCAAATGAAAAGGAAGAGCGACCGTACAACTTGCTGATGGGGCAGTCTGCGAGGCCGAGATACATTGGTTTGACGCGCATGGGGTCGGCCGCAAGGATTTTAAGATCAAGAGGGATCTCCGATGAGTGAATTCGTGATCTGCATCAACAACGATGGCAACCCCGCCAGCCTGCTGGTGGGCAAAGTTTACCGCACCTTGCCAGACACAGAGGCGCAGTCGCACAGCATGCTTCGCGTCATTGACGAGGATAAGTCAGAGCCCGACGGCTACCTCTACCCCGCATCGATGTTTGCACCAATCGAACTGCCAGAGGTTGCAAGGCGGGCCTTGATGGCAGTCGGGGCCTGAACCTGCACGGCAACTAACCACTGCAGCTAACCACCACCGACAAAGACGCCACCGAAATCGCCATGCGGGCCATCGAAGCGACGAAATTCCCGGTGCAGCAAATGGTCACCCACACTTTCCAGCTGGACGAAACCGAAAACTGCATCCGCGCCGTCGGCGGCGAAATTGCGGGGTTGTATCCGGTGAAGGCGGTGATCAAACCGTAAGGCGGACGCGCTACACTCGACTGGCGCATTTAAAGCAAAGATTCCCTTGTGAGTTCACCCACCAGCCAGACTATGATTCGTGACAAAATGATACTGTAGCGCCTTACAGTTCAATCCTACGGCGATAACAGAGCTTGACTGTGGTCTAGCAGACGAAATAGGCTGCGGGCTAATAGGGAGTTGAACTAAACCGCTGCGCGGCTTTTGACAGTCAGAATATTTTTAATGAGTTGGGGTAAGTGGATGATGTTTGGAGCAATTCTTTGTTTTATGTGCAAGCCGCATTCGGATATAGGCCGACCGGCATTTGTCGCCGCCTAATGCGGGTCACTTAATAGTTAGGTAATTATGTCCTGGTGCGGTCGAGGCACTACCAAAACAGAAGGAGGACACGTTCCATGGCAGTACCCTTTTCTGGTGGTTGCATCTGTGGTGCGGTTCGCTACGAGTGTTCAGCTGAACCCGTTGTTTCTGGCTTTTGCCATTGCCGTGATTGCCAGCGAGAGACAGGCAGCGGATTTGGTGCGACGCTTTTCGTTCCGCGCAATGCTGTCAGAATCACCGGTGAAGTAAAGTATTACGACGGCAAAGGCGATAGCGGGCAGGTTGTCAGCCGTGGTTTCTGTCCGACGTGCGGGGCACGGCTGTTTGGTAAACCGGCGCTGCTCCCTGAGCTTCTAGCCATCCGGGCAGGGAGCCTCGACGACCCGAGTCGGTT
Source organism: Deltaproteobacteria bacterium (assembly GCA_016844625.1). Classification (GTDB taxonomy): domain Bacteria; phylum Desulfobacterota; class Binatia; order UBA9968; family UBA9968; genus DP-20. The sequence continues at coordinate 2,170 of JAERMN010000360.1, read as the reverse complement.
CCGGCCCGAGAGGGACATCTATGTGTCTAGCGCACAACCATGGGATTTCATGAACCCGGCGCTTCCCAAGTTTGCTAAGATGCCACCGGTGTCGTCCTATGATCGGTGAAGAAGCTATAATGGCGAGCGTTTTTTTCCTAACTTTTCGCTTCAGATCAATCGCTAAAAGCGACGGCTGAGCTTCGCGTTAGGTTTCTCCAGCATGCGGGCACAGTAAGTTCGCCGCCTTGCAGCACAAGGTTTGTGTAGCTACAATAACCGCATGCGAATCACGTTCGATCCGGCTAAGCGCAAGAAGACATTGGCCGAACGCGGATTGGACTGCGCCGACGCCGCGTTAGTTTTTGCTGGCGTAACCCTGGAGATGGAAGACATACGGAAGAACTATGGCGAACCGCGCATCATCTGCTACGGCCTCTTGGAGGGGCGGATGGTTGTCGTGGGCTACACGCCGCGTGGCGCGAATCGCCACGTCTTCAGCATGAGGAAAGCCAATGAACGAGAACAAGCCCGCATCGCGCCGCTCCTTGAAGTCTAATCTCACCCGCGTCGATGCTCACAAGGTGAGGTCTGAGGAATATGAGGAACTTCCTGATCTCACAGAAGACATGCTGTCGCGAGCGAAGATCAATAAGGGTGGAAGACCTTTGTCAAGGAATCCTCGCAAGCTGATCTCGCTTCGCCTGCCGGTCAATGTGATAGAACGCTGGAAGGCCACGGGCCCCGGTTGGCAAACGCGTATGGCTGAACGGCTTAGCAAGGTGCGGTGAGGAAACCTAACTCTAGCTGGTGCGGACGGGCCGGAGGCGTCATGCCACTTTGTGTCGCCGCGCTGGCCCGCCGCACAGCGCGGCGTTAGACGGCCGAAAGCAGGATGCCGCCGATGATGGTTCCGATCAGACGCAAAATAGTGAAAACGGGTGCCCGCCGCGACGGCATGGCCGCAGTGCCGCGCGTATTTGCTCAGCAGGCTGGCAAAGGAGGAGCTGCCATGTCCTTCTACGAAAAAGGTTCCGTTCGCATCCACTATGAGGAGGCCGGATCGGGCTTCCCGTTGTTGCTCATCGCGGGCGGAGGATTGAACTCGACGATCTCTGGCTTGATCCGCGGCGGGCCCTTTAGCGCGATCGAGGAGTTCAAGGGAGAGTACCGCTGCATCTTCGCGGATCTGCGCAATGCGAATGCCGGCCAGTCCACCGGTCCGCTCGAGATCGACCGGCCCTGGGACTCACACACCGATGACCAGCTCGGTGTGATGGATCATTTGGGCATCGAGAAGTTCATGGTGATGGGATTCTGCATCGGCGGCCCCTTAGTCTGGAACCTGCTAGAGCGGGCGCCTAATCGGGTTGTCGCAGCGGTGCTGGCGCAGCCGAGCGGGTTCCGGCCGGAGATGCCCAACCTCTCCTACGAGAACAACATGACCGGCTGGGGTCCGGAATTGGTCAAGCGCCGGCCCGACATCACGATGGCGATGGTCGAGAAATTCCTGACTAAGATGTACCGCACCAACCCCGACTTCGTCTGGACCGTGACGCGCGATTTCGTGCGCAATTGCCAGACGCCCGTACTGATCCTGCCGGACGATATCCCGGCGCATCCGTAATTCCCCTGGCGGTGCGCCAGATACGTTCCTTCCTCAGGGCGCATCGGCCCGCTTCTGCTTAGACGGCGGTGTCTATACGACAAGGCGGCTGACGTTCGGTGACCGCGTGAAACTCACGCCGTCTAACTTTGCGCTTCAGCCGACGGCGGCCGGTGCATCGCCCCGCCGCGCCTGAGCATGGAACGGTGTCAGACAAACTGGAACGGTGTCAGACATTTAATTATTTAATTCTTGCTTCACGTTTCAATCTCGTGTTATGGGCGCGGCTATGGGACGAAAGCCGCGCGTGCATTTTCCTGGTGCGCTATATCACGTGATCGTCCGTGGCAATCAGCGCCAGGCGACATTTCGCTCCGACGCGGATCGGCGCCGCTACTTAGAGCTTCTGAATCAGTACCGCACGCGCTATGGTTTTCACCTCTACGCTTACGTCTTGATGAGCAACCACGTTCACCTGCTGTTGGAAGTTGGCGAGACGCCCCTCGCCAAAGCGATGCAGGGCTTGCAGCAAAGCTACACGCTGTACTTCAACCGCAAATACCAGCTCGTCGGCCATCTGTTTCA
>JAERMN010000359.1 GCA_016844625.1 Deltaproteobacteria bacterium | reverse complement strand
GATTCCGCTTACATCGCCGATATTTATCTCCCAGGAATGCTGGTTGGCAAAGTGTTGCGCAGTCCTTTTCCCCACGCGCGCATTCGCCACATCGATACCAGCAAGGCCGAGAAGTTGCCCGGCGTGCGCGCCGTGGTGACCGCCGAGGACACGATTAAGCGTCCTTGGGGCGCATTTTTTGCTGACCAATATATTCTCTCAGTCGGCAAGAGCCGCTACGTCGGCGAGGAAGTGGCAGCGGTCGCTGCGATCGACCCCGACATCGCCGAAGAAGCGATCGACCTCATCGAAGTCGATTGGGAACCGCTGCCCGGCGTGTTCGACAGCGAAGAAGCCATGAAAGACGGCGCGCCGTTAGTTCACGATGACAAACCAAATAATATCGCCATGCATTTGGATCTGGAGCGCGGTAACATTGCTCAAGCCTTCGCCGAGTCCGATATCATTGTCGAGGACACTTTCACCAGCATGCCGCAGTGGCACTGCTCGATCGAAACCATCGGCAGCGTTGCCGAATACGCGACCAGCGGCAAATACACCATCTACATGAACACCCAGACGCTGTTCAACGCGCGCTACCGCATCGCCACGGCGTTGGGCGTGCCTGAGACCGACGTACGGATTATTCAAAGCGCCGTCGGCGGCGGCTTCGGCGGCAAATCCTGCGACGACAACAACGCCCTGGTCGCCGCGGTGTTGGCCAAGAAAGCCCGCAAGCCGGTCAAGTTGATCAACACGCGGGAAGAAGAATTCCTCGCCGGCTGCCGGCCGCGCGTGTTTATGAAGATCAACGTCAAGATGGGTTTCAAAAAAGACGGCCGCATTCGCGCCAAAGAATTAAACGTAATCGCCGACAACGGCGCGTACTCGGCCAAAGCGCCGGCGATCACCGGTGTCGCCGCGATGCGCCACGACACTTGTTATAAGTATTCAGACGTAAAAATCGAAGCAAAGTTGGTTTACACAAATAAAGTTCCGACTGGCGCATTCCGTGGATTCGGCAATCCTTCGGCGGAATGGGCGGTGGAGCAAGCGATCGATCTGGGCGCCCATGCGCTCGGTATCGATCCGCTCGAGATCGCGCGCATCAATGCCGCTGAAGTCGGTTACGTCTCGCCGCACGGCAATCGCGTCACCAGCTGCGAGCTCAAGCAATGCCTCGACATGGCCGAAAAGATGATCGACTGGAAAACCAAGCGCGCCAACAAAGCACCGAACACGGGACTCGGCCTGGCTTGTACCGTGCACGTCAGCGGCAAGCGCCACTTCGGCGATTACGATGGCAGCTCGGCGACGATCAAAGTCAACGAAGACGGCAAAGCTTTGATTCTCAGCGGCGAAGGGGAATGCGGTCAAGGCGCGCACACGGCGATGTGCCAGATCGCCGCCGAAGAGCTGGGTGTTAGAGTCGAGGATGTGGAAATTTCCCGCGCCGACACCGATCTGACAACCTTTTGCCTCGGCGCTTTCGCCAGCCGGCTCACCTACGTCAGCGGCAACGCGGTCAAAAACGCCGCGACCAATGTCAAACAACAACTCTTCGAGCAAGCCGCGGAAATGTTGGAAGCCAACGCAGTCGATTTGACGTCGCGCGAAGGCAAGATTTTCGTCAAGGGCGCCGAAGGCAAGTCGGTCACGGTTTCCGACGTCGCGCGCGCTCGTCTGTTTCGCCACAACGGCGCGCCGATCGTCGGCTCCGGCAGCTTCGACGCCGACTCCGTGTTACCCGACAGCACGCGCTTCGGCAATGAGTCCGGCGCCTATAACTACGGTGTCCAGGCGGCGCAAGTACACGTCGATCCGGAAACCGGCCAGGTGAAAGTTTTACAAATGGTCGTCGCCTCGGACTGCGGCACGGTGATCTACCCGATCGGCGCAGAAGGCCAAGTCGAAGGCGGCTTGGCGCAGGGTCTCGGCTATGCGCTCACCGAAGGTTTGCAGATCGACGAAGGCCGGCCGGTCAATCCGAACTTTTCCGATTACCGGATTCCTTCCATGCGCGATATGCCGCCGCTCCAGCATGCCTTTGCCGATTCCTACGAACCGACCGGCCCATTCGGCGCCAAAGGTCTCGGCGAGCTTAACATGGACCCCACCGCCGCGGTGATCAACAACGCGATCTTCGATGCCGTCGGCGTGCGCGTGAAAACACTGCCGATCACGCCGGAAAAGATTCTCCGCGCGCTCAAAGAGAAAGCCAACTCATGAATCGCTTCGATTATCTCGAGCCGACGACGCTCAACAAAGCGCTCGCGCTGATGGAGAAACATGGCGAAGATGGCCGCGTCATCGCCGGCGGGACTTCTTTGCTGATTATGATGCGCCAGCGCCTTTTAATGCCGAAGGTGGTCATTAGCCTAGCGCGAATTCCCAAGTTCGACACGATCCGCTTCAACGCAAAAACCGGCCTGCGCATCGGCGCTGGCGCGCGCCATCGCGACATCGAATTATCCGCCGTAATAAAAAAACACTACCCGATCTTGCACGAGACTTTTCACAACGTCGCCCAGCCGCGCATTCGCAACATGGGCACCATCGGCGGCAACCTGGCCGCCGGCGATCCGTTGACCGATCCGGGCGCAAGCTTAATTGCGCTCGACGCCGAAGTTGTCCTGACTAGCGGCGCTGGACAGCGGACACTGAAGCTCGATGAATTTTTCATCGACTACTATCAGACCGCGCTCAATGCGGGCGAGCTGCTCACCGAGATTCGCGTGCCACCGCCAACCCGCTTGGGTTGGTCACATATCAAGTTCACGCCGCGCAGCGTCGAAGACTTCGCCACCGTCGGCGTGGCGATCACGTTGAGCGCTAAGAACGGCATCTGTGAAGATGTGCGGTTAGGGTTAAACTCGGTAGCCTCAATCATCGTCCATGCGAAACAAGCCGAACAGACCTTGCGCGGGAAAACGATCGACGACGACTTGCTTCGCCAAATGGGCGAGGTTGCCGCCAGCGAAACCGACCCGGTAGACGACAACCGCGGCTCCGCCGAGTACAAGCGCGAAATGGTCAAAGTTCTGGTCCAGCGCGCCGCCAAAGAAGCGCTCCAGCGCGCGAGCTGAACTGCTTCCGCCCTCCAAATAACGCTCGGCGCCGCGCCCAGGGACATTAAAATTGTCGACCGGAAGTCGCCTCAAGCGTGCCCGGAAATTTATCGAGGGATAAGCGCCCCCAGGAGGCGATATTCACATTTGGGCCTTCCGTACGTCTAACGAAGTGGCGCCTTGCCGAAGACGAGGATACCATTAACCAGTGCGCTAAGGATGGAAAGTCATGATCGGAGAATCCACCACGCGGACGCGGCTTTGCCCCTACTGTGCCAACAGCATCGACGAACCGGCCGCGAAATGTTCTTATTGCAAGGCCGATCTCTTATCGGGGATTGCTCCTAAGTGGCTCAACCGTAACGAGCCATCGTCGGAGCCTCGCGTTGACGTGAATAACAAGAAGAAATTCCCAATCCCTACGAAGTTTATCGGGTCCGTCATCGTGCTGGTTGTCGTTTTGCTCGCCTTTTTCGCCGGCGGGTACATCCAACGCAGCGAACTATCGCTGTTATCGCAGGCCAACCTAAAACAGCTTCAAGTGAAGGATCAAATCATTCAAAGTCAACAAGCCGAGCTTGCGCAGGTGCAGAAACAACTCAGTGAGAACTCCAATCAGCTCGGCGAAATGAAGAGCAAACTTGAGGAAAACCAGAAAGCCCTCTCGGCAACACAGCAGCGGCTCGGAGTCGCCACCCGTGCAGCAGATCGTTTGAACGCGACCAGGTCTGTGGCTGTTAGGAGATCTGCATCGCGCGCGCCGGACACGCCTCCGTCGCTTGCTCAGCCGGTGACGGCAAGACGAACAGTCGAGCCGGGAGTCTATGAAACAACCCAGGCGACGTCGGTCTATGAAAATCCCTCATCAACCGCGCGCGTTATCTCGCAAATCGCCAGAGGCACGCGAATCAACGTCGTAAGCTCTGCCGGCGATTGGCTGGAAGTGCGGTCAAACCGCGGCAACCCTCCGGGATATGTGCGGTCCGACGATGCCCGGCTGATCGGCAGAGTGAATTGATAAATGCCCCGTGAGCCCGCGCAGTAAGAGCGTCTCGAAGTTTGATTGGCTCGAGCCCGCAATAAGTCAAGATAAAGCCTGATCCTGCGCCCTGACCCTATAGCCGCGCGCTCATGCTCGACGAGCGATGTCCAGGGCAATGTAGGGAACGACGTTCAAGAGGAGAATGCCGACCTTGTAGATCGACATCCCGGCGTAGTGAAGCATGTCGAACTGCTCAACTGAAAGATGAAACCACCGGCCGTGCAACAGATGCATCCAATCGTGCGCCAG
>JAERMN010000358.1 GCA_016844625.1 Deltaproteobacteria bacterium | reverse complement strand
GACCGCTGGTTCGACGCCAAAGTCGAAAGCGCGCTGCAAGGCTCTCTGGAAATCGTCCAAACCTATTACCAGAACTCCGCTAACAACGCGATTCTTTACGCGCGCCAGTTGAGCCGGTCGATCAGCGCGGAAGGGCTCTTCGATCAGCAGCGCAGGGCGGAGCTCAAAACCTACGTGCAGAGTAAGCAGAAGGAATACAATCTCGGCACGGTGGAGATCTTTTCGCCGGACGGTCAGCCGTTCGTCGTCGCTTTCAACGACAAGGTGCCGACCGGCGTGACGATCAAGCCGGAGGCGGAGTTTCTCACCCGGGCGCTGCGCGGCCTGGAAGTCACCGGCACGCAAGCGTTCGGCGACGCCGACGTGATTCGCGGCGGCGCGCCGGTATACGGCAGTGATAAGAGTATCATCGGCGTGGTGGTGGTCGATTACTTTGTGCCGAAAAGCATCAGCAAACGGGCGGCGCAAATCTCCCAGTCCTACGAAGAGTACAAGCATCTGTCGTTTCTCAAGGCGCCGGCGAAAAATAGTTACATTCTCACTCTGCTGCTGATCACCTTGGTGCTAATCCTGGCGGCGACCTGGTGCGGCATCTATATTTCGCGCGGCATCACCGTGCCGATCCAGAAACTCGCCGAGGGCACCCACGAGGTCGCCCAAGGCAATTGGGATTACAAAATTGAGTCCGGCGGCGACGACGAGATCGGCGTGCTGATGAATTCCTTCAATCACATGACCGGCGACCTGAAGCAGATTAAACTGGAGCTCGAGCGGCGCGGTAAGGTCGTGCAGATGATCCTCGCCAATATCGCCGCGGGTGTGGTGTCGGTGGACCCGGCGGGCAACATCACGACTTGGAACAAGGCCGCCGAGCAGATGTTAGGCGTAACCGCGGCAAACGCTTTGGGGAAGGGCTATCAAGAGGTGTTTCGCGCTGACGCGTTGGCTGGGGTTCGCGAGATGGTCGAGAGCGTTCAGGGACGCCAGAGCGTTGAGCGCGAAGTGAAGATCCCCATGCCGCAGCAATTGCTCACGGTCATGGCGAGCGCAGCGACTTTGCGCGACGACGACGGCTCGAGCCTCGGCTTCATGATTTTTCTCGAGGATATTACGCAGATTCAAAAAGTGCAGCGCATGGAAGCTTGGCGCGAAGTGGCACGGCGTATCGCGCATGAGATCAAGAACCCGTTGACGCCGATTCAATTATCCGCGGAACGGTTGCGCAAGCGCTACGCGAATATGTTGCAAGGCGATGGCGCGATTCTCGACAAGTGCACGACGACGATCATCAAGCAGGTCGAAGAACTTAAGAATCTGGTCAACGAGTTTTCCCAGTTTGCCCGCCTGCCAGCGGCGCAGCTCATGTCGGATGATTTGAACGAAGTGGTCAACGAGGCTTTGTTCTTGTTCAAAGAAGGTCACAACAGCATCGATTTTCAGTTTCGCCGCGGCGTGATTCCGGCCGTCGATCTCGACCGTGAGCAAATCAAACGGGTTCTAATCAACTTATTGGACAACGCCGTGGCGGCCGTTAACGGGGGCGGCGAGATCAAGTTGGCCACGGATTACGATCCGACGCGCGGCGTCGTCACGTTGGAAGTCGCCGACAACGGCTGCGGCTTGGCGCCGGAGCTGCGCACAAAAATTTTTGAGCCCTATTTTTCGACCAAGCAGAACGGTACGGGATTGGGACTCACGATCGTGAGCCAGATCATCGAAGATCACCGCGGCTATATTCGCGCGCTGCCCAACGAGCCGCAGGGCACGCGCTTTGCCATCGAGCTCCCGGCCGGCGACGCTGCCGAAACGATGGAACTGACGAAAAAAGTGCTACACTCCTAAATTAGTCGTTGACCACGTTGCTGTTAGCGTGGGACCATTAAATGGGGATGCCAAAGGGGGCGAGGATGCCCTTTGGTCCATTGTATTCTACGGTAGCGCCCATACCCCGCCCGCGAAGTGGCTGCGTTTCTGGAATCTGGAGGACTGGTGCAAGAGCTGTTGCTGCAAAAGACCATATTGGTCGTCGACGACGAGGACGACGTACGCGAGTCGGTGCGCGAAGTGTTAAGCGACGAAGGCTATCGCGTTATCGATACCGCCGACGGTACTCGGGTGCTCGACATGATCCGTGCCGAGAGGCCTGAGTTGGTGTTGCTCGATATCTGGATGCCGCAAGTCGACGGCATCGGATTGCTCAAAGAGATCAAGAGCCAGGAGCCGGATATCAACGTCGTGATGGTGTCCGGCCATGGCAATATTCACACGGCGGTGACCGCGACCAAGTTCGGCGCCTTCGATTTTATCGAAAAGCCGGTTTCCTTGGACGGTCTTCTGACAACTGTCCAGCGTGCGTTGGGTGAGCTGCCCGGCAGCGCGGCGCAAGAAAAGGCGGCCAAGGGCGCGCGTAAGGCCAAGACGGCGAAGCCGATGGTTTCACGACCGCAAAGCGATGCCGCCGCACAAACGATCAAGCAAAAAACTTTGAAAAAGAGCGTCGTGCTATCCGGCCAGGGACTTCATTCTGGCGTCAAGACCGGACTTATTCTCCATCCGCTGCCACCCGGTAGCGGCATACAATTCACCGGCATTTCCGCCGACGTGACCGTGCCGGCGCATTTAGATTACGTCGGCTCCACCGGCTACGCGACGACGCTTCGCTCTAAAGGCTTCGCCGTCGGCACGGTGGAGCATCTGCTCGCGGTGCTGCACAGTTACGGCATCACCAATTTGCTCGTGAAGGTGCAGGGCGAGGTGCCGATCATGGATGGCTCGGCGTTGGAGTTTTGCCAGGCCATCGAAGAGGCCGGCATCGAGGAAGAGGATGCCGAGCTTGCGGAAATCGTCATCGACAAGCCCTATCAGTTCGACGCCAAGGGCGGCGAGTCGATCTCGATCGAGCCAGCCGATGAGTTTTCGGTTCGCTATGTGATGCGTTATCCCGCGCCGGTGGGCGAGCAAGAGTACACTTACCATCATCAAGGAGCGCAGTCGTTTAAGAGTGAAATCGCGCCGGCGCGGACCTTCGGCTTTTTGCGCGATATCGCCAAGCTGCAAAATATGGGACTGGCCAACGGCGGGCGGTTGAGTAATTTCATTCTTATCGACGATGAAAAGATCGTCAATACCGAGCTGCGCTTCGCCGACGAATTCGCGCGCCACAAGATTCTCGACGTGCTCGGCGATTTTTATCTCCTCGGCCGACCGCTGCGCGGCGCGATCACCGCGCGCATGACCGGCCACTCGGATAATATTGCGCTTTTACGACTGATCCGCGAAGGGATGAAGCTGTAGCGCCGCGCCGACAATCCTAGCCCGGATTATTCGCGATGAAACAGCGAGCGAGGTGCAACCCTTGCGGAACGAAGGCAAAGCAGTTGTGTCTTGAAGTTGTCAGCGGGGCGAGTTGCTTATGAGATCAGCAGCGAAAAAGGTCAAACATCGTGCCGAGCACCGAGCACAAAATGAAACATTCGCGTCGGTGCCTTGGTTCGACGTATTAGTTCTTTGGGGTCACACCTCGCTCAACAGAGTGTCATCAGGTTTCCTCGTAGCATGAATAATCCGAGCTAGCGAGAAACGAATCGCGAGAAATATTTGCCCATGGATGCTTCGGCTCAGTACCAGAGACTTTTTACCGTCAACGAGGCCAATGAACTGCTACCGGTTCTTCGCCCTTTGGTGGAACGGATTCTCGATAACATTCGGCGCCTGAAAAGCGCCAGCGAAACCGTCATCCGCAGAGAGCAGCTCGATCCGGAAGCACCGGATCTGATGGCGCGGCTGACCCAGGACAGCGAGATTACTCGTTTGGTCGAGCAGGTGAAGCAGTGGGTCGAGACGATCAATGGTCATGGCTGTATGTGTAAAGGCGTGGAGCAGGGGCTGATCGATTTCCCATGCGTGTTCGGCTCCGAGGTGGTCTTTCTCTGCTGGCAACTCGGCGAGGCGAGCGTCATGTTTTGGCACCGTATCGAAGACGGTTTTGCCGGCCGTCGACCATTGCTCGACGTCGAAGGGTCGGAACCGGAGAGCGGCACGTCTTACCATTGAAACGCACAAGCCAAGAAGAAGAGTCGGAATCGGAATGATTAACCGCACAGAACGCATCGAACGCAAAGGAAAATTTCGATCTCGAACTTGGCGTCTTGGCGGGAGAGATTCCGAGATTCGGTTGCGGCTTGGGCGCGCTAGCTCCTTCGTGGCGAGGGCCTCTTCACAATAAACCGAAAATCAACTTGTGTCATGAAGCGCGCGGCGGCGGACAGCGCCAAATCACTCTCGTCGCAAATTAAGCAAGAGGCGCAGCAACTCGGCTTTGAGCTGGTCGGTATTTCACCGC
>JAERMN010000357.1 GCA_016844625.1 Deltaproteobacteria bacterium | reverse complement strand
CGGCGCAAGACGGCGTAGGGAAAGCCGTCGCGAAAGACTTGCGTCACGTCCATCAAAAGATTCGGCAGGATCAGAATCGTCACGGCGATGCGGATGTCCAAGAGCAGCGCCACGGCGGGCGTGGCGATCAGTGGGAAGCCGAGGCCGGTGGCGCCTTTGACAAAGGCAGCGAACAACAACGCGACACCGATGAGAACATATGTTAGATCAAAAGACATCGTGATTAAGACAATATGAGATTTCTTAACCGCACTCCGATTCGCACCTTCGTTGTCTACCCTGTCGTCACTCTGCTATGGGAGGTCGGAAGTAACTGGAATCAGTTTCAGCCCAATCTCTGGTTCGCGCCGCTAATGATCTGGGGTTACTTGCAATATCGACTCTGCGGCCGCTACCGCGTCAAGCACGGCGGCGGCGGTCCCGGACTGGAAACACCTCCGGACCGCTTGGTTGCCACTGGCCCCTATGCGCTCACGCGCAATCCCATGTACTTGGGCCACATCATATTTCTCATTGGCGTCGCCCTGACGCTCAAATCCTGGCTCGCGGCAATAATTACCATGATGACTACGATTTGGTTTCACACGCGGGTTGTCGGCGACGAGAAAAAGCTAATTCAAACGCTCGGCCAACCCTATGTAAATTATTTAGCGTCGGTAAAACGCTGGATACCGGGTCTCTTCTGAGACGCGGCGTTTAGAATTCCGCGTTTCGGGTTTAGGGTTAACGCGAAACTTCAAACCCGAAACTCCTAACAGAAGTCGTCTTACGTCTTCTTCCTCTGTCCCGTCTGCTTTTTGCCAGTCTCAAAATAATCGCCCTTGACCGCCAAATCCGCCTCGTCTTCGTCTTCCTTCGTCCACGCGCCGAGGCTGTAACCGTACCAAGGCGTGCGCGGTTTGAGCGGCGGCAGTTCAAGTTCCTGCCAAATTTGTTTGGACCGTTCCATGAACTCTTTCTTGGGCAGCGAGACCGGCGTATACGGCCACGGTCGCACCGCGTTAATGAGTAATGCGGAAGTCGACCGCGGCTGCTTGTCTTCGCTCTCCATGCCCGGCGGATAGGTCGACGGATCGAGCCCCGGCATTTTACCTTTGGCGATCGCGATATCTTCATCGGGCCGCATGTTGTAACAGATCGCCCAATTGATCATCGCCGGATCGTGGATATCGATGTCGTCGTCGACGGCGACGCAAACTTTGGCATAACTGCCGGTAAATCCCGCCGAAGCATTGAGCGCGCGCCAGGCGTCCGCCTTCGACGCGTTACGCATCTTGATCACACAGTAGGCTTGCCCGCTGCCGCTGACTTCGTCGTGCAGTGCGACATCGATCACTGCCGAGTTGCCGCTGTCGTGACGAATATATTTGTAGATGATTTTTTCGGTGCCGGTGTGTTTGATCTTGCTCGATTCGCTCGGCGGGAACTGACTCATCAGCGCCGTATAGATGGCGTCCTTTCGTTGCGTAATGCAGGTCACTTCAAGAAACGGCGACACCGTGCGGTGGCCCATGTAGCCGGGATATTCGCCGAATGGCCCTTCCGGTTCGACAACGTCGGTGGGAATCGTCCCTTCGATAATAATCTCCGCCGTCGCCGGCACCAGCAAGTCGACTGATTTCGCCTGGACAACTTCGACTGGTTCTCCCGCCAGACCGCCGGCGAGCCGATACTCGTCGAAATCATATGGAATCTTCGCCGTAGCGGCATAAGCGATGTTCGGTGTGACACCGATGGCGATGCACGCTTCGAGCCGCTGGCCCTTGGCTTTCGCTTTGCGCCAGTGTTGCCCCATGTGCTGGGACGTGAATAATCCGCCGGTGCGATTGGCCGATTTGATCTGGCTCCGATAGTTGCCAATGTTGTATATGCCGGTTTCGGGATCCTTGGTGATCCAATTGGCGGAAGTGAGATACGGCGCATTGTCAAAACCGGGCGTCGAGATCGGCACGGGAATCATGTCGAGGCCGTGACCATCGAGTAGCTCAGCGCCCTGCCAAATAATTTCCTGCGCAGGCGCAGCGCTTACCTTTACCGGTTCGATGGGATTTAGCTGCGCTTGCGTCCAGCGCTCGTGGATCGCGTCGGGTTCGCACATCATGCCGATGGCGTAGATCTCCGTCGTTGCGGCCAAGGTGCCGACAGTGACCGGCATGGTGAATCGCCGGCCTTTTGAGTCGACGACGTTCTCGAACATGAACGCTTTGCGGTCGCGTTCCTCCAAGCCGCGAAACTGCCAGCGCACCAGCGGCATCAGTTCGGTGTCCTTGTTGATCTCGCGCTTGATGCGCAGCAGTTTGCCGCGCTCCTCGAGCGCGGTTAAGTGCGCGCGAAAGTCACGATAATACTTTCTTCCGTTGGCCATCCGTTTGGTCTCCGTGAGAAAAATTAAACTCCGTCATCTATTGTCTGGCCTGTCGAGCTTGTCAAGCAGGGGCAGGGATGCCAAGCCGAACTTGACGTTTTTACGCTAAAATTGGCAATGACTCGATCGCTAACCACGCCGTAACCAGAGTCAAGGGTGGCAAATGCCGGTCGTAGCAACCTTGACGATATTACCGCCTTAAGTCCGGATTAAGCTTGTAGGTTAGCGAACCGGTTTGGTAAAATGATGCTTCACGCTAAGCCTGCGCCATTCTGATTATGCAAAGCAGCGAACGGCCGGTAGTTGTTTCCGATCCAGGACTGCGCTCGACAGAGCGCCAAGGCGTCTCCCTGTCGGCGCCGCGCCGATTGTTCTTTTGGTTACTCGCCCCTGTGGTGGTGACGCTAATTTTTCTGATCGATTTCTGGTCACCCAATCACTTGGCGATTCCGATATATTACGTCGCCACGTTGGTCCTCGTTGTTGCATTACCGGGAAAACAGCAAAAAGTTTTGCTCGCGACGGCGTGCACGATTTTGCTGTCGGTCGACTACAACATGGCATCCCGTACCGCCGCCCCCGGCTGGTTACAAATTATTAACTACGCTTGGGCGATCGCGATGATTTGGAGCGTGACCACGCTTGGCTTGCGCCACCGGCGGGTCCAAGAAGGCATGCGCGACAATGAGCGCATCGCTAATGAACGTCTGGCGTTAATTAATACCATTTATGCTTCTGCTCCGGTCGGCTTATGTTTTGTCGATCGTGATTTGCGCTATGTTTCGATCAACAATGCGCTGGCGGAGATGAACGGGCGCAGGCCCGATTATTTTCTCGGCAAAACGGTTCGCGAAGCCGTCCCCGACCTTGCCGATATTATTGAAGCGCACTGCCGCCGCGCGATCGATACGGGCCAACCCGTGATCGATGTTGACTTTACCGGCGCCAGCCCGGCTGGGTCGGTGGAAACGCTCCACTGGCTTTCCAGTTACTACCCGGTGCTCAACAACACGGGCAACCTTTTGGGCGTCAATGTCGCTGTCCGCGACATTACCCGGCGCAAACAAGCCGAGGCCGATACTTTATTTCTCCTCGACCTGGGTGAATGCATTCGCTTCGCTGCCGATGCCGATGAGTTGTTATGGGCGGTTGCCGTTGCCCTCGGCGAACACCTGCGGGCAAACCGTTGCGGCTTCATCGAGATCGACACCAAGCGCGACCGCTTCACGGTTCAGCGTGATTACCATCCGCGTCTACCGTCGCTGGTCGGCAGTTACCCGCTGAGTGCTTTCAGTCCGGCTGTCCTCGAGGCCGGTCGCTCTGGTCAGACTTCGGTTGTCGGCGACGTCGCGCGCGATCTGCGAACGGCGGCATTCGTTGAGGCGTATCGCAAGCTCGGCGTCGACGCTTATGTCGCCGCGCCGTCGCTGCGCGCTGGCGAATTAGTCTCGGCGCTCGTCGTCGCCATGGCTCAACTCCATGAATGGAATGAGCGCGAGGTCGCACTGATCAATCTCGTCGCCGAACGTACTTGGCTCGCGGTCGAAAAGCTGCAACTCGATCGGGCGCTGCGTGACAGTGACGCGGCGCTGCGCGAGGCCGACCAGCGCAAGGATGAGTTTTTGGCAACCCTCGCCCATGAGCTGCGAAATCCGCTTTCGCTCGTGCGCAACGTCGTCACGCTACAACAAAGTCCCAACACGCCGGATGCCGATCCCCACTGGGGTCGAGACATCATCGAACGGCAGGTGAACTACCTGACACGGCTGACCGACGATCTCTTCGATGTCAGCCGCATCACCAGAGAACAACTCGATTTGCAGAAAGAGCCGGTGAACTTGCCAGAAGTGATTCGCGCCGCGGTGGAATCCTGCCGGCCTTTGATTGACCAACGCAAACATGAGCTGACCGTGACCATGTCGCAGGATGCCATCTATCTTGACGCGGACCGGGTCAGATTGACCCAAGTGGTCATGA
>JAERMN010000669.1 GCA_016844625.1 Deltaproteobacteria bacterium | reverse complement strand
GCTTCAGGCCAAGGAAAAGAACGAGCTGCCCAAGCAGGGCCAAGTGGGATTTGACCACATGGCCCTCGAAGTCGCCACGGTTGCCGAACTCTTCAAGATTCGCGATTTCCTGAAATCCAAGGGCTTAACCATTTTCTATGAGGGACGGCGCGGTCCCGGCGGCAACCCCGGCCTGGAATTCTATGATCCCGACGGTTACAAAATCGAGATCTACTCCGCCATGGATCAAGTCGGCACCGACGGTAAGAGCCGGCCGGCAAATGAATGGAGCCGCGCGACGACGCTGGAAGAAGCGGTAAACAATCCGTTGCCGAACGCCGAGTATCAATAAACGGGGCATTTCGCCTGTGGGGTATTAACCCCGCAGGCGAGCAAAGGGGATGCTCGCCCCCTTTGGATTCCCCATTTGATGGTGCCCGCAGCAAGCTGCGGGGAATATTAGATTAAAGTTTCGAGTTTTGGGTTTCGAGTTTCCGGTTAACTCGAAACCCGAAATCGCAAACTAGCTCCGATTTTGAAATTCTGTCCGCACGCGCGGTCATGACACCCAGCGACTGCTAAGGCCTCTAATTTCATGATTTCGATCCGCCGCCTGCACAAACGCTTTCAAGTCAGCGACGGCGTGGTCGCGGCGATCAAGTCCTTGGACTTGGAGATCGCCGAGGGCGAACTGTTCGTTATCGTTGGCGCCAGCGGCTCGGGCAAGACAACTTTGTTACGCTGCATCGCCGGACTGGAAACTCCCGACCACGGCGAGATTCGCATCGCCGACAAAGTCGTTTCTTCGGATCATCCGCCCACATGGATTCCGCCGCAGCAGCGCAAGCTCGGCATGGTGTTTCAATCCTACGCCGTCTGGCCGCATCTAACTGTGTCGCAAAATATCGCCCTGCCCCTGGCCGAAGGCTCGCAAAAAATCCCGCGCAAAGAAGTCGCCGCTCGCGTCAAGGAAGCGCTGCATTTAGTGCAACTGGAAGAACAGGCTGATCGGCCGGCGACCTTGCTCAGTGGCGGGCAACAGCAGCGCGTCGCGCTCGCCCGCGCCATCGCGGTGAGCTCAAGGTTATTGTTGATGGACGAACTACGTCACCCACGATCAAGTCGAGGCGATGGCGATCGCGGATAAAATCGCCATGATGCAAGCCGGTGAATTGTTACAGGTCGGCGCGCCGATGGAGATCTATCACAAACCGAACCGCGCCGATGTCGCCGAGTTTTTCGGCTCGGTGAATTGGCTGGATGGCAAAGTTGTCGAACCGGGCGTAGCCGAATCGCCGATTGGCAAACTGCTGATCGAGAGGTCGTCCAAAGTTGGCGAAAAAGTGCTGCTCGGCTTTCGCCCCGAGTGTCTTCATTTCGCCAACGACGCTGCCGAGCCCAATTCGTTTCCCGGCAAGCTTATCTCGAGCACCTTTCTCGGCGACCAGTTCATATTTAGCGCTGCGGTTAACGGCCAGCCGCTCGTCGGCAAGAACCGCAGCGTCCCGCAAAGACCGGACGGAACGGTCGAGCTTAGGGTCCAGCCATCGGATATCATGGTGTTTCCGCCGCGTGACGCCAGTTCAAACGTATCTTAAAGGAGGGAATCGTTATGATCGCTCTAAAAATCGCCGCGTTGTTCGTCGCTGTCATCGCTCTGATACCCGTTGCCGATGCCACGACGCTTGACGAATTGATCGAGGGCGCAAGAAAAGAAGGCAGCCTGCGCGGGCAATGGGGGCAGAATAGCTATGGCGGCAGCGAGGGATTTCAGGAAATCCTTGCGGGAATGAATAAAAAATACAAACTCAATCTCAAAGGCCAGTACACGCCGGGTCCCGACATGCAGCGGTTAATGCTGCGCGTCATCCAGGAAGCCTCCGCTGGCCAGCCGGCCAGCACCGATGTTTATCTGGGCAATTCGCAAGCGATCTTCGACGGGCTCAAGGCTAATCTTTTTACCAACGTGACTTATGACCAGTTCATCGAAAACAAGCCCAAACCCGAGGGGAAATTTAACGCCATCGCGCCGGCGGGCACCCACGTCGCCTTCGGCACCACGGTGGTGGGGATTCAATACAACTCCAATCTGGTCAAGGGCAACGACATCCCGCGGCGCATGGCCGACGTGCTCAACCCCAAGTGGAAGGGCAAGATCGCTTCTACGCCCTACGCCGCCGGCCTTAGAGAATTTGCCACGCCTGACTTTTTGGGCCGGGAGAAGATGATCGACTACACCAAAAAACTGTCGAAGCAAATTGCCGGACTGATGCGTTGCGGCGAATCGGAGCGCATCACCAGCGGCGAGTTCTTGATGCTGGTCTACACCTGTGGCGGCAACGACGTCAACGTGCTCAAGCGCACCGGCGCGCCGGTGGGTCACACGGTCGTCGAAGAAGGCACGGTCCTGCACATGAGATACGCGGCCATTCCGAAAAACTCCCGCGCGCCCAACATCGGCGCGCTCTTGATCAACTATCTCATGTCCGCGGAAGGACAAGAGATGCTCTGGAAGCATGACGGC
>JAERMN010000356.1 GCA_016844625.1 Deltaproteobacteria bacterium | reverse complement strand
GTGACCGAGAAGATTACGGTCATGCCGCTGTAGCGCAGCACCAGCCCGGCGATCATGCCGACGAGAATGCCTAGGATACCGCCTGCGGCGCACACCACCGCGGCTTCGATATTGAACTGCAACATGATGTCGCGCATGCGCGCGCCTGTGGCCATGCGGATACCGATCTCGCGGGTGCGCTCGACCACGCTGACGAGCATAATGTTCATGACGCCGATGCCGCCAACCAGCAGAGAGATAGCCGCCACCGTGCCCAAGAGCAATGTGAAGGTATCCTGGGTTTCTATCGCCGCCTGCAGAAACGAAGCCATGTTGCGCACGCTGAAGTCTTCGGCGTTATGGCGCGCCTTGAGGAGCGCCTCGACCTGCTGCTGAGTTGCGTTGATGTCTGCGGCGTCGTTGACTTTGATGGTAATACTACTCAAATAATTTTTGCCGAAGAGCCGGACCAACCCGGTCTTGATCGGCACGAATATGACATCGTCCTGGTCGCTGCCGTTGGGCGACGCGCCTTTCTCGGTCATGACGCCGATTACGACAAACGGCACGCTCTTCATCAGAATGTACTTACCGACCGGGCTGCCGCCGTTGGGGAAGAGGGTTTTCGCCACCGTGCGGCCGAGCACGACGACGGCGGCGTATTGCTTCATGTCGTCGGCGTTAAAAAACTGTCCTTCGGCCACCGGCCAGTCGCGCGCCGAGGGAAAATCCTCGCCGGTGCCCTGCACTGAAGTTTGATAATCGATATTGCCGAAACGCACCGTGGCGCGGCTGTTGCGCTCGGCGAGCGCGCTTTTGATGTTCGGCAAGGCTTTGATCGCGGCGGCGTCTTCCGGTACCAGCGTGGCGATATCGCCGGCGTTGCGGATGCCGGCGGCGCCGGGGCGGATCAGCATCAAATTAGTCCCGAACGAGCTGATGCGGTCGAGGACTTTTTGCCGGCTGCCTTCGCCCACCGCCAGCATGGCGACCACGGCGGCGACGCCGATGATGATGCCGAGCAGCGTAAGCATGGTCCGAAAGATGTTGACGTGCAGCGAGCGCCACGCAGTAACGAGCGCTTCCTGCGCGCTCGCCATCAAGCTGACGGCGCTTTCGAAGCTGCGCTTGTCCGCGGCCAAGTTCTCCTGCGGTTCGTCGGCGACGATGCCAGTGTCCTCAACAATCCGTCCGTCCTGGATACGCACGATGCGGCTGGCGTTCTGCGCGACGTTCTCAGCGTGGGTGATGAGAATGATCGTCCGCCCTTCGGCGTGGAGTTGCTTGAGTAGCGCCAGGACTTCGTCGCCGCTCTTGGTATCTAACGCACCGGTGGGCTCGTCGGCGAGGATCACCGGTGGGTCATTCACCAGGGCACGGGCAATCGCGACGCGTTGTTGCTGCCCGCCGGACAGTTCGGACGGCCGGTGATCGGTGCGATCACCCAGACCCAGCCGTTGCAACAGCTCGTTAGCATGAGTCGTGCGTTTATGTTTTGGCAGGCCAGCGTACACTGAGGGGATGGCGACATTTTCCTGGGCCGTCGCCGTGGCGAGAAGATTATAACGTTGAAAAATAAAGCCAAAGGTTTCGCGCCGTAGCGACGCCAGCTCGTCCGGATCGAGATTCGCCGCTTCTCTGCCAAGCACCTTATAACTGCCGGCAGTCGGGCGATCGAGACAGCCGATAATATTCATCAGCGTCGACTTGCCTGAGCCGGACTGCCCCATGATCGCGACAAATTCTCCCCGGCGGATTCTTAGCGACACGCCGTCGAGGGCGCGCACGGTGGTGTCGCCGTTCTTGTAGTGTTTCTCGATATCGTTCAGCTCTAGTATGGTCGCGTTCATAGCTGTGGACCTCGGTTGAAGCGCGGTGGGTTGGCCGCGCCGGCGGGTCGCTGCTGGTTACTGGCCTGGTTGGCGCTGCCGGCGGGACGATTCACCGCGATCTTTTCACCTTCTTTGAGTCCGTCGACGACTTCCGCCTGAGTGCGTGTTTGCAAGCCGACGTGAATGACGCGCTGCTCGCGGCCTGTTTCCGTGATCACTGCGACGCGATAAGCCTTGCCTTTGTCGTTGTCTTCCCGCGCAGCGCGGCGGGTGAGCACTTCGGCGGGTATAATCAAGGCGTTTTCCGCCTTGCCGAAGATGAAAAATACCTGGGTCGTCATGCTGGTCATAAGGTGGCGGCCTTCGTTTTTCACGTCGATCAAGACATCGTAGAGCACCACGTCGTTGACGATCTGTGGTGTCGGCAGGATCTGTCGCACCGTGCCCGGCCAGCGCCGCTCGCTATTGCCGAGCGTCGTGAAATAGGCCGGCATATTTAGTTTAATGCGGCTCACATCCGCCTCAGCGACCTGGGCGCGCACGGTCATCATGTCGAGATTCGCAATCTGCAAAACCGTCGGCGCGGTCTGATTGGCGTTTAACGTCTGCCCTTCCTTGGTCGGCAAAGTCGTTACGGTGCCCGCCATCGGCGCGTATATTTTCGTGTAGCCGAGATTGGTGCGGCTCGCTTGCAGATTGGATGCGGTCTCCTGAAGCTGCGCGTTGATCGAGTCCACTTGGCTTTTGGCCACTGCGGACTGGGATTCCGTCTCCTGCAGAGCCTGCTGGCTAACGGCATTGACGGCGATCAGATTTTGATTGCGCTTGAGATTCTGTTCGGCCAAAACCGCCTCGGCCTTCTGCTGGTTGAGCTGGGCGCGCAAACTGTTCAACCGGGCTTCGCCCGCTTCGACCTGGGCCTGGTAGACACGCGGGTCGATCTCGGCGAGCAGTTGGCCCTTGGTCACTGTGTCGCCGATGTTAACGTGGATCGCCTTTAATTGGCCGGAGACCTGGGTGCCGACGTCGACGGACTGCTTGGCTTCGAGCTTGCCCTGCGACGTGACGACTTCTTCCATGTTACCGCGGCTGACGGCGATCGGCTGAACGACCTCGCCTTGCGAGCTTTGCGCCGTGCTGGCGTACCAGTACCAGCCGCCGGCGGTGAGCGCCACTACAGTGAAGCAGGCGATTATCTTGTTGCCCCGTGTCTTGGGTAGCCAATTCATAGAGTTTTCCCTTCCTCTCAGCCGTTGTCACCTCTTAATACGAGCTAGCCGGACGGAGTCTTCGCGGCGGGCGAAAAAAAAAGCGCCGGGATGACCGGCGCTTTTGGAGGGGTGCGTTTTTGTGGGGAATTCTATGATTGGGCCGGCGCTGGTGGCGGGCGGCGCAGAAGCTCGGCGAAGCGGCGCCGTTCCTCCGGAGTTAGGTCTTTGATGGCGATCTTGACCACCTGAGATAGCTTTTTCGTCATGTCAGCACGCAATTCGTTGATCTTGGCTTGCTGCCCGTCGAAGGCGGCTTCGTCGAAGGGTTCGACGCCGAGGAGTCGCGCCGATTCATCTTGGACCTGCCGCATTTGGCCGAATAGTGGCTCGGCGGCGGCGCGGAGTTGCTGAAATCTGTCGCGCAAGCGGGTCTGCGACGCTGCGGGCAGGTCTTTGATCGCCTGCTCCATGCGCTGCTCGCGCAGGGCGCCGCGATCGAAACGGCGCGGCGACTGCCCGAGCAGTACGCCTATCAGAAGTACGTTCAAAACGATCGACGCGATAAACGCCAGTTTAGTCTTCTGGCTCATAACAACTCCTCGTCTCCAGCGATATAACTCTGCGCGGTCGCTGAGCTAGCGTCGCTGAGCTGACCATTTTCCGGCGCCGTGCTGAAGCCTACCACCATTCCCAAAACCAAGGCGCTGGCGAGCACATAGCCCGGTTTCGGCAGATGAAATTCGGCGAACAGTTGGCGCACCGCTTGCCAAAGCGAAGTACTTTCCAATTGCGGCAAGCTCTGTGCCTTTAGAATGATTCGCGCCGCCAGATCATGGCTCGCGGGTTCGATGCGCCGCGAGCGCAGCATACTTGCCAATTTTTCGTCTTGGTTCTCACTCATAAAAACCTCACAGAATCTTCTTCATACGTTCTTTCAATGTCGTCTTGGCGCGCATGATCAATGACTGCAATGCTTTCAAATTCACGCCCATGGCGTCGGCAGCGTCCTGATTGCTCAAGCCTTCGTCGAAACAGAGATTCAACGCGGTCCGCTGGCGCTCCGGCAGGGCGGCAATTTCCTTTTCCAAAACTCTTTGTTCTTGCCGATGTATCATGGCTTGATCGGCGCTCTCCCGGTCGTCGATCAGCGGCATTTCTTCGTTTAACGCCAGCGGGCGTTTTCGTTTCTGCCAATCGAGGCAGAGATTCACCACGACGCGATAAAACCAGGTAGTAAACTTCGAGTTCTTGTCGGCCTGCCATTTTCTCGGATCTTCCCATAACTTTAGAAACGCGTCCTGGACCATATCTTCGGCGGCCTCTTTATTTTGCAGATAACGAAATGC
>JAERMN010000355.1 GCA_016844625.1 Deltaproteobacteria bacterium | reverse complement strand
GACCTGGACCCCCGACCCATTCGACGTGGCTCAGGGTCGCCCGTCGAGAGCCTCTGGGTCGAACGATGGTGAGCACAGTCGAACCACGATAAAAACATTTGGGGGTGACGCCTTTGCGATAATTCTCATCGCGTTCTTCTGATACCCCGCAGCTTGCTGCGGGGTAGTTCATTTTCGATACGGTCGAACCAATATATAGCCTTGTCGTCCGAGTTCGCATTGAGTAGTTGACTGAGAATGCGATGGTATGGGAGGGATGTCTTTCCGCCAAATTTTCGCAAGGGCCCTAAACTAGCCGCATCGACGTTAATGGTAATCTTAATTACCTTAGTTTTTTCAGTTGCGCGCGCAGCCCCTTGGTTCCCGCGCGATCGATCGTAAGATCACTTAGTTTGGGTTGTTTCATTGTAGAGCCTCCGAAATTGTCGCCCTTCCGCGGAGCCGATGATTCGTATGACCGACCCTCGTTTGGTAAACCAGGTGGTCAGTATTCGCCCCTGGTTTGATTTGCCGACCTAGTAGAATCTCGATTCGCCTTTGGAATGTTTTCGATCGACTATCTGAAAGCCTTTCGCGTCAAGAAATGTTTCTACCGCTTCGGCAAAGTCCACTTTGTGTTTTTGTATATTCTATCAGTAGTGTTTGACTAGATCTCCGTTACTTTACGGAGCTTCATTTTTTTCCGCTTCGCCTGATCCAAGACATACTTGCCAACGGCCAAGTCTTCGTCGGCGATGCCGTTGGATTGAAAGAGAATTCGCTTCGGGCGCGGCTGCGGCACGCCGGCGGCGACGACTTGTTCTAAGGCGACGATATCTTCCCAGCGGGCGATGCGGCTTTGGCAAGCCTCGACCAAGTCGCCGCTATCGGACTTCGCTGCGGCGATGTCGTCGGTGACGATGTAGTCCATGCGGCGAATTAAACTATTCGCCACTTCATGCTTCACCGTGGCGTTGGCGCCGATGGAGGCGACCAGCACTTCGTCTTTGAGGCTGGCGCCGCTAGCCACCGGCGTCGTGGAGGCGGTGGAGACGACGAGAATATCGGCGAGGCTCTCGACGTCGTCGACCGTGGCGACTTGTTTCCAGTCAGCCTTGACCACCTTGCTCATCTGCGTGATAAAATCCTTGGCGCGCTTCGGCGTGCGGCCCCAGACGACGATCTGTTCAATGTCGCAGGTTTCCATGATGGCTTCGACTTGAAAAGTCGCCTGCCAGCCGGGGCCAATGATGCCCAAGACTTTGCTATTGGCCGGGGCGAGATATTTGGCCGCGACGCCGCTGGCGGCGCCGGTGCGTAGACTGCTTAGATAGGCCATGTTGATGATCGCTTGGATGCCGCCTTTGCCGCCGTGGTATAACGTGATCGTGTTGGCGCCGGCGGCGTAGGAACGCAAGCAGATCAGGTCGGAGTCCTGATGCCAGGCGGCCATCATGTTGAGCTGCTTGGAGCTGCCCTTCAAGCGGCGGCGCGGCACACTGCGCATTTTGCCGGCGGCGCGGTCATGAAACATTTTGTCGAGCAAGCGGACGGCCTGCGCCATGCCGATCAACTTGCGGGTTTGCGGTGCGCTGATGATCAAAGCCATGATTGAAAAATCCTCCATGGGTTCTATAGCTTAAGGGTAGAGTCGGGGCAAGGCAATTAGGAATTGCGTTGTCCCGCGTCTAAATAACCAGGGACCTTGACAGTGCACCTCGACATCAACAAAAATGGTACGAGGGTGCGGTAGTGCTGGCAATTGGCAACGGGATAACTCGCGCAAAGACGCAACCCAATGAAAAAACCGGATTCACCGCAGAGGCACAGAGTGCGCAGAGTTTTAGAATTTCAAACTCCCCCCTCAGCGCCCTGCGCGCCCCGGCGGTGCAATCTCCGATCCTTGCTTCACGGTACAGCCTGAAGCCCCTTGGCTATTGGCGGCTTAGCGGGTGAACGGATCTGGACTGATTTTGTTCGACGGTCATGAGGTAAAAAATAAATGGCGCAACCGACGATTCAAGCCAGACTGTGTCCACACTGTGCGAACAGTATTCCAGCGGACGCGCTCAAGTGTTCGTACTGCAAGAGGGAGTTGGAGCCGGCACCGACCCATGAGTGGCCGCGGCGGGTAGATGATCGTGGCACGCCGCCGCCGGCTCCGGTGAAAGAACCGCGCCCGTTTGCCTGGATCGGCTTCCTTGCGCTTGGATTGCTGGTTATTGCGCTGGGCGCTTTTTATCTCGTCGGTCCGCGCGAGGGCGGCGATGGCGGCCCGGCCCTGGCGGAAAAAATTAAAGAGCTTCAGGAAAAGGATCAAAAAATTCAAACCCTGGAATCCGAGTTGGCCAAGTTGCGCGAGGGCAATCAGGGCAGCTCCAGCCAGCTCGACGAGCTCAAGGCCAAGCTGGAAGAAGCCGAAAAGGATATAACCTCGACGCAAAGAAAATTGGCCGACGCCAACCGCGAAGTCGAGCGTCTGAATTACAATCGGGTCGCGTCCGTGCCGCCGCCGGCTCCGCGTGAAACACTGCCGGCGCCAACTGCGCCGTCGACTCAATCGTCTTCTGTGCCGGCACGACGGGGCGCTGAGCCGGGAGTCTACGAAACTCGGCGCGCGACGACAGTTTACGAAGAACCGCTCGGTTCCGCGCGCGTAGTGACGCAGATTGCCAAAGGAACCGAAGTGACGGTGGTGCGCTCAGTCGGCGATTGGCTCGAAGTGCGCTCGAAACGCGGCAACCCGCCTGGCTTTATTCGCGCCGATGATGCTATGTTGATCCGCAGAGCCAACTAAGCGACGGCGGGCGGTCTTTGAGTAATTTTTTTACACGTTAGATCTCCGCATTTTTCCATTCACGGTTTTGTTCCTATCGATACGCCAGGTTGCGGCT
Organism: Deltaproteobacteria bacterium; assembly: GCA_016844625.1. Lineage (GTDB taxonomy): Bacteria > Desulfobacterota > Binatia > UBA9968 > UBA9968 > DP-20. Next base: position 1,499 of record JAERMN010000355.1, on the reverse strand, counting down.
CGAAAAATGGCGGCCCGCTTGCGCCGGCGGCCGTATCAGGTACGACCACATTGGAAGATCCCCTTACTCTCGAGTCACCGGCCAATGTCGCGGCCGGGCCGCAAGGATTCCTAGCCAAAACTTTCTTTTCGCTCCGTCACGTCAACTATCGATACCTCTGGTTCGGCACGGTGTTCATGAGCGCCGGACAATGGATTCAGCAAGTGACGCTTGGCTGGCTGATTTACGATCTCACCGGCTCCTCGGTTTTGCTTGGCGTGCTGAACGGTTTGCGCGCTTTGCCGTTCCTGATTGCCAGCCCGATCGCCGGTGTTTTCGCCGACCGCATGGATCGGCGCCGTCTGGTGATGGCCACGGAGTGCGTGCTCACGATCACCGCACTCATCATGGGTTTACTCGTGGCTGTCGGGGTTTTGCAGCTCTGGCATCTGTTTGTCTTCACCCTTGTCACGGGACTGGCTTGGGCGTGCGTCGATCCGATCCGCCAGAGCATGGTGCCGACGTTGGTGCCGAAAGAGGATCTGATGAATGCAGTGGCGCTCAACTCGGCGGCGTTTAATATGACCAAAGTCATTGGGCCGTCGCTGGGCGGCCTGTTGATCGTCGTCTTTGGCGTGGCGGGCAACTTTTTCGTCCAGGCAACGGCGTACGCGATCGTGCTGCTGTTCGTTTACTGGATGGCCGTGCCGGCCACGCCGCCGGATGCGCGCACGGCGTCTCCCATCGCCAATCTGAAAGAAGGGTTGGCGTATGTTTGGTCCAATCCAAAAGTTTTCGCCTTGATGGCCGCGGCTTTGGTGCCAAGAATCTTCGCCATGCCGTTTCAAACCTTGATGCCGGTATTCCAAAAAGATGTATTGCGCGTCGGGCCGGAGGGGTTAGGGATGCTCTTGGCCGCGCCGGGATTGGGCGCGCTGCTCGCTGGACTGGCGTTGGCTACACTGTCGAGTCGAATCGAGCGGCAGGGCGTGTTCATGCTTTTCAGCTTGGTGATGCTCGGCTTTATGATGAACCTCTTTTCTTGGACGACTTCGTTTCCCTTGGCACTGCTGGCGTTGGTCGGTGAAGGCGCGTTCCAGATATTCTACATGGCGACGACTAACACGATGATCCAATTAATCGTGCCGGATCGTCTGCGCGGTCGAGTGATGAGCATCTACGCGCTCGACCGCGGCCTCATGCCGATCGGTTCGCTTCTGGCCGGCGTCAGCGCGCACTACATCGGCGCACCGGCGACGGTAAGTCTGATGGGAGCGGTCGTCATTGTTCTGGCTTTGCTCTTGGCCTGGCTCGCGCCGGTGGTGCGCGGCTTGGGATTCTCGTCGCAAAGTTAGCCTATTGACTTCAACTGTCAAGCCTTTTTATGATGCCTGCGTAGTTCGGAGGCGTTATGAAGTTAGTAGCGCTGTTTGTAGTTTGGTTTTCTCTCCTGGCTCCACCGGTGGTTGCGCAAATCCAAGGATTTCGCGGTGTGCCTGGCGGCACTCGAAGCCCCACTG